>CBHTTW010000012.1:0-21045 GCA_966096025.1 uncultured Alphaproteobacteria bacterium
ATCGCCCAGGTGGCGTCCACCGGCTATCTGCGCGGCCGCACCCAGATCACCGTGGTCAAGGGCGGCGCCGCGGCCAAGATGCTGGCGGAGGAAGAACATTTCCGCCAGGAAGTCTTCGAGGCCGACAATGACGTCGATCATGTCGGCGAATTGGACCTGTCGCACATCCGCGCCGGGGTGGAAGCCAGCCTCAGCGCCGTCGGGGCCCAGGTCGCGGCCATCGAGACCGCCATGGCGCGCCCGGCAAGTGGCGCGCGCGACACGCGCGCGCTGGAAGCGCGGCTCAAGGGTTTTGAAGGCGACAGTTGCGGCGCCTGCGGCAACTTCACATTGGTGCGCAACGGCACCTGCATGAAGTGCAACACCTGCGGCTCGACCAGCGGTTGTTCCTGAGTTTCCGTACAGGCAGGCGTAGAAAAGGGCGCGGGATCACTCCCGCGCCCTTTTCGTTATCGAGCTTCGCGCCGCGCTTCGGAAAACCGGGCATTTCCATGCCTTCGAGGCCTAAACCGGATGCTAACCCTGGCCGGTGCAAAATGCCGCCATGATAAAGGCCTTCGCCGCCCTGCTCTTCCTCTGCGCCGCCGCGCTGCCGGCGCGCGCCGCCGATCCTGCCGCCGTGGCCAGGATCCAGGGCGGCATTGTGGATTGCGTCGGCTGCGATCTGAAGGGCGCCAACCACGCCAACACTTGCGTCAAGGAACATGACCTGCACGGCGCCGATTTCACCGGCGCCGATGCCAGCCTGATGTGCATGTCTTTCGCGAACTTCACCAATGTCAGCTTCCGCAATACCGACCTGTCCGGCGCCAATATGGCGGGCGCCAGGATGGATGGCGCCGACCTGACCGGGGCAAAGACTTCGATCACCTCTTTCCTGGGCACCGACTTGCGCAAGGTGAAGGGCCTGACCCAGACACAGCTGGATACCGCTTGCGGCAACGCCAAGACGCGGCTGCCGCCGGGCCTGAAGGTCCATATCTGCCAATAGCTAGTTCTGCTGCGCCTGCACCGCGCGGCGGAAGGCGAGCGGGTCGTCGATCAAGGCGAAGGGCTCCTTGGTGCCGCCGGTGCCGATCACCACGATGGTGCCGTAGTTCAGCAAGCGGCCGAAAATATCCTGGTTGATCTCCACCGACTCCACCTTGGACATGTTGATCTCGATGGTGCGGCGGGCAATGAAGCCGACCTTGATGATCACCCGCTTGTTGGTGACGGCGAATTCGCTGGACCATTGCCGGACCCAAGCGACGATGAACATCACCACGCCGATAGCCAGGAACACCGCTCCGGCCGGCGGCATGCCCAAGATGCCGAAGACGATGCCGCCGATCACGAAAAGGGCCGGCGAGACAAAGACGATGGGGTGAACCTTGGTCTGATAAACAATCTGCTCGCCCGCGATCAGATTGTTTTGAACATAGGTCCCCATCCTGCCCCCTATTCAGCCGCTTGCTTGAGCGGATCGGGCTTCCAGCGCAGCACCGGCTTGCGCGCGGCCGCCGTCTCGTCCAGGCGGCGGCGCGGCGCCAGATGCGGCGCGCCCGCGAAACGCGCCGTCTGTTTGGCGCGCGCCTCGGTCGCCAAGGTATGCAGCACATGAATGAAACGGTCCAAGGAAGCCTTGGATTCGGACTCGGTGGGCTCGATCAGCATGGCGCCATGCACCACCAGCGGGAAGTACATGGTCATGGGGTGATAGCCCTCGTCGATCATCGCCTTGGCGAAATCCAGGGTGGTGACGCCGGTCCCTTCCAGGAAGCTGTCATCGAACAGCGCCTCATGCATGCAGGGCCCGTCGCCGAAGGGCGCGCTCATCACGTCTTTCAGCGAGGCCAGGATGTAATTGGCCGACAGCACCGCATCCTCGGATGCCTGGCGCACGCCGTCGCGGCCATGGCTGAGCATATAGGTCAAGGCGCGCACGAACATGCCCATCTGGCCATGGAAGGCGCACATCCGGCCGAAAGGCTTGGCGCCATCCGGCGCGGCCGCCATATCCTCGATCAGGCGCAGGCCCGCGGCCGAAGCCACCAGCAGCGGGATCGGGGCATAGGCCGCCAGGCGGTCCGACAAGACCACCGGGCCCGCGCCCGGCCCGCCACCGCCATGCGGCGTGGAGAAAGTCTTGTGCAGGTTGATGTGCATGGCGTCGACACCCAGATCGCCGGGCCGCACCTTGCCGGCGATGGCGTTGAAGTTGGCGCCGTCGCAATAGAAATAGGCGCCCGCCGCATGCACCGCATCGGCGATTTCCTTCACCTCCCCTTCGAACAGGCCGCAAGTGTTGGGATTGGTCAGCATGATCGCCGCCACATCGGGACCCAGCTTGGCCTTGAGCGCCTCGGCATCGACATGGCCATTGGGCTTGGCGGGCACTTCGTCGACCGTAAAGCCGGCAAAGGCGGCGGTGGCGGGATTGGTGCCATGGGCGGATTCCGGCACCAGGATGCGCTTGCGGTCTTCGCCGCGCGCCGCGATGGCGGCACGGATCGCCAGCAAGCCGCATAATTCGCCATGCGCGCCGGCCTTGGGCGACATGGCCACGGCGGGCATGCCGGTCAGGGTGGTAAGCCAATTCATCAATTGCGAGATCAGCTCCAGCGCGCCCTGGTTGGTGGATTGCGGCGCCAAGGGATGCAGGTCGCCGAAGCCGGGCAGCCGGGCCATTTTCTCGTTCAGGCGCGGATTATGCTTCATGGTGCAGGAACCCAGCGGGTAGAGCCCGCTGTCGATGGCGTAGTTCATGCGCGACAGCCGCACATAATGACGGATCACTTCCGGCTCACTGAGGCCCGGCAGGCCGACCGCGCCCTGGCGGCGCATGCCGCCCAGCCGATCCTCGCCCACTTTCACATCGGGCAGATCGACGCCGCAGGCGCCGTGATCCAATTCAAAGATCAAGGCTTCTTCATGGTCCAAACCGCGATCACCGGAGATTGTGGCGATACTGGCAGGGAACGCCTCGCCCGCGCCGCTGGGACGTCCTTGATTGTTCATGCTCATTATAGAATCTCCTGCAACGCCTTGGTCAGCGCCGCGAAGTCGTCATCGGTATTGGTTTCGGTCGCCGCCAAGATCAGCAGATTGTCAAGTGCGCGCGGCAACAGGCGCGAGGCCGGCACCCCTGCGATCACGCCTTTGGCCGCCAGGGCTTCCACCACCGGCGCGGCGGGCTTGGGCAGTTTGATGGTGAATTCGTTGAAGAAGGCATTGGTGACCAATTCCACGCCGGGAACGGCCTTCAACTTGTCGGCCAGGGCACTCGCCTTGGCGTGATTGATCCGCGCCAGACGGGTCAGGCCCTGCTCGCCCAGCAGCGACAGATGAATGGTGAAGGCCAGGGTGCAGAGGCCGGAATTGGTGCAGATATTGCTGGTCGCTTTTTCGCGGCGGATATGCTGCTCGCGGGTGGACAAAGTCAGGACATAGCCGCGGCGGCCTTCGGCATCCACCGTCTCGCCGCACAGCCGTCCCGGCATCTGGCGCAGGAATTTTTCGCGGGTGGCGAACAGGCCGACATAGGGCCCGCCGAAATTGAGCCCATTGCCGATCGATTGGCCTTCCGCCGCCACGATATCGGCGCCTTGCGCCCCCGGCGGCTCCAGCAAGCCCAGCGACACGATCTCGGTCACCACCGCGATCAACAGCGCGCCCTTGGCATGGGCGGCCTCGGCGATGGGGCGCAAATTGCGGATCAGGCCGAACACATCCGGCGACTGCACCACCACACAGGCGGTTTCCTCGTCGATCAGGGCGATAATGTCTTCGGCGCTGCCGGGCGTGACGGCGGTGCGCTGCATCGGGCCGAACAGCCCGGCCACGGTTTCCACGGTTTCCGCATAGTGAGGATGCAAGCCGCCCGACAGGATCGCCTTGCCGCGCTTGGTGATGCGCTGGGCCATCAACACCGCCTCGGCGGTGGCGGTGGAGCCGTCATAGAGCGAGGCATTGGCCACATCCATCCCGGTCAACAGCGCGACCTGGGTCTGGAACTCGAATAGATATTGCAGGGTGCCCTGGGCAATCTCCGGCTGATAGGGCGTGTAGCTGGTGAGAAATTCCGAACGCTGGATCAGGTGGTCCACCGCGCTGGGGACATGATGCTTGTAGGCGCCCGCACCGCAGAAAAAGGGCGCCGCGCCGGCGGCGACATTCCTGGCCGCCAGCTTGCTCAAGGCACGCTCCACTTCCATCTCGCCCTGGGTATCCGGCAGATCGAATTTCGACAGCGGCGCCAGCGCCGGCTTGGGGACATCGCGGAACAGGGCATCGACATCGGGGGCGCCGATCCGCGCCAGCATGGCGCGGCGGTCATCCGCGGTGAGCGGCAGATAGCGCATTACAGGCTCTCCACAAACTTCGCGTAAGCGGCGGCATCCATCAGTTTGGCGAGCTCGCTCTTGTCGCTGAGGGTCAGTTTGAAGAACCAGCCGGCGCCTTCGGGGTCTTCGTTCACCTTGGACGGCTCTTTTTCCAGCGCCGCATTGGTGGCGGTGACCGTGCCGCCGGCCGGGGCATAGATGTCGCTGGCGGCCTTGACGCTTTCCACCACCGCCGCCTCGCCGCCCGCCTTGACCACCTTGCCGCTGGCGGGAAGCTCCACGAACACCACATCGCCCAGGCTTTCGGCGGCGAATTTGGTGATCCCCACCGTGGCCTCGTCGCCGTCCAGGCGGATCCATTCATGCTGGTCGGTATAGCGGACGTCACTCATGGCAAACTCCTGATTACTTCGTGGGGCGGCGGTAATTGTGCGGAACAAAAGGCATGGGGGCGACGGTGGCGGGCAGTGCCTTGCCGCGTACCATCAAATCGATTTGGGTGCCGTCGGCGGCGAAGGCGCTTTCGACATAGCCCATGGCGACCGGCGCATTCAGGCTGGGGCCAAAGCCGCCGCTGGTGATCTTGCCGATGATCCGGCCGGACTTGTCCGCGATCTCGGCGCCTTCGCGCGCCGGCGCGCGCCCTTCCGGGCGGATACCGACACGCTTGATGGCGGGGGGGCCGCCCAGAATGGCTGCGGCGCCGGGGAAGTCCTTGGCTTCCTTGCGGCGCTTGCCGATGGACCACATCAGATTTCCTTCCGCCGGATTGCGGCTTTCGTCGATGTCATGGCCGTAGAGACAAAGCCCCGCTTCCAGCCGCAAACTGTCGCGCGCCCCCAGCCCGATGGGCAGGACCTCGCTTTCGCCCAGCAAGGCGCGGGCGACGCGTTCGGCATCCCCGCCTTCGATGGAAATCTCAAAACCGTCCTCGCCGGTATAGCCGGTGCGGCTGATGATGGCCGGTGCGCCCGCGAGCGTCGCGCGCACCACCTTCATGAAAGTGAGATTGGAGATGCCGGGAGAATGGCGCTCCAGCACCTGCGCCGCCAGCGGTCCTTGCAAGGCCAAGAGGGCGCGATCGAAGCGCGGCGTCAGCTTGACTTTGCCCGCCAGCCTTTCGCCGATATAGGCAAAATCGTCTTCCTTGGTCCCGGCATTGACCACCAGGTAAAGATCGCTCTCGCCGGTGAGCCGCGAGAACATGAAATCGTCCTTGATGGTGCCGGCATCGGTGAGCAGCAGGCCGTAACGCTGCATGCCGTCCTTGAGGCCTGCGACATCGGCGGGGGTCAGCTGTTCCAGCGCGGCCGTGTCGCCGGACAGAAAGCCCTGCCCCATATGAGAGACATCGAACAAACCCGCTTTCTCGCGAGTATGCAGATGTTCTTTCAAAATCCCGGCGGGATACTGCACCGGCATCTCATAGCCGGCGAAAGGCACCATCTTGCCGCCCAGTTCCAGATGCAGGGCGTAAAGCGGGGTGCGGCGCAGAATTTCAGTGGCAACGGTCATAAGCGGTCCCAAATAACAAAGGTGCGCCGGAAATGGCGCTTACCCCTTCTGTCATGGGACCTGAGAGTTTTCCCCGGCCCATCTTCTTAAATGAAGACTCCAGGTTACCCCTTCGGCGGAAATGGCACTCCTTCAATTAGAAGAGGGGCCATTTCACTTTCCAGAAGTTCATCACCCGATCGCGGTCCTTTTGCCTGAGAGTTTCCGGGGTGGTTGCTCCTTCGGCGGCTTCTTTTGAAACGCTCTCCCGCGAGGGATCGTGTGTGTGGCCAAGCCCGCGCGCCATCCGGCGGACAGGCTTGTTGCAGAGCATCATAAGGGGGGTGGATGACGAGTCAACGAAAGCCCGGAAGGCCCCGGAGTTACTCACATTCTTTCGGGAACTTCGATGCCCAGAATGTCCAAAACCCCGGTCAAAACCGCCAAAACCAGGGCGCAAAGCCCCAGCCGCGCCGCCCGCAGGGCCGGGTCCGGTTCCGACAGAACATGGTGCGCGCCGTAAAAACGGCTGAAATTCTGCGCCAGCTCGAAGGCATATTCGCACAGCATGTTGGGGGCGCGCTTTTCCTCCGCCGCCGACAGGCAATCGCCCAGCGCCAGCAGCTGCAGGACCAGGCGGCGTTCTTCCGGCGAATGCACTTGCGCAAGCCCGGCTTCGAACCCCTGCTCCCGCGCCTTGCGCAGCATCGACTGAATGCGCACCGCGGCATATTGCAGATAGGGCCCGGTCTTGCCTTCGAATTTGGAAAAACGCTCCAGGTCGAAAATATAATCGGTGGTGCGGTGGTTTGAGAGATCGGCGAATTTGACGGCGGCAATGCCGACCTTGCGCGCGATCTCGCTGCGTTCCAGCTCCGAAAAATCCGCGCCGATCCCCTGCTCCGCCAGCCGCTTCTCGGCTTCGGCCTTGGCCATGGCGATCAGGTCGTAAAGCTTCATGGCGCCGCCGGCGCGGGTCTTGAACGGTTTGCCGTCCAAGCCGTTCATGGTGCCGTAGCCGACATGTTCGAGCTGCGCCTTGCCGCACAGTCCGGCCTTGGCGGCGGCGCGGAACACCTGCTCGAAATGGCCGTGCTGGCGATGGTCCACCACATACAGGATCAGGTCGGGATCATAGTCGCGCACCCGCTCGATCACCGTGGCCAGATCGGTGGTGCCGTACAAAACGCCGCCTTCGGACTTGACCAGGATCAATGGCGGCAAAGGCTTCTTGTCGTCGTCGCGCGCCACCGGCACCACCAGCGCGCCTTCGCTGAGTTCCGCCAGGCCGCGCGCCTTAAGATCCTCCAGCATGGGCGGGATCAGCGCGTCCACGCTGGACTCGCCGTTCCAAAGGTCGAACTTCACGCCCAGGCTGGCGAATTCGCGGGTCAGTCCCGCTTCCGTGACCTTCACAAACTGCCGCCACAAAGCGCGATAGCCCGGGCGCCCCGCCTGCAATTCCACAGTGGCGCGGCGCGCCGCTTCCAGCCGGAGGGGATCGGCCTTGCACGCCGCCGAGGCGCGCGGATAGATCGTTTCCAGATCGTCCAGGCTGACGGGCGCTTCGTCGGGATAGGGCCCGGTGAAGTTGATGTCGAAATAAACCGGCGCGATGCCCTCGATCTCGATCTCGGTAATCAGCTGGCCCATCTGCAGGCCCCAATCGCCCAGATGCACATCGCTGATCACGCGCCAGCCATTGGCGCGGTACAGACGCTGCAGGCAGTCGCCGATAATGGTGGTGCGCAGATGATGCGCCGCCATCGGCTTGGCGATATTGGGACCGCCGAAATCGATCATTACGGTTTTGCCGTTTGTCGCGGCGGCAAAAGGCCGGCCCGCCAGCACCGCGGCCCGCGCATTCAAGGCGTCGTCGCGCAAATCCAGATTGAGAAATCCGGGACCGGCGATTTCCACCTTGGCGAAAATCGCTTCCGCCTTGAGCCGCGCCGCGATCTTTTCGGCGATGGCGCGGGGATTGGCCTTGGCGGCCTTCGCGGCCGCCAGCGCGCCATTGCACTGATATTGCGCCAGGTCAGGCCGGTCGGATATCTGAACCATTCCGAAATGTTCGGAAAGCCCTTCCGCCGCAAAAGCCTGGCCCGCCAGACGCGAAAGCTCGCCCGTCAGCGATGTCATGGCACGTAACGGGCCCGGTTCTTGGTGTATTCGATCTGCGCCGGCGTCATCTGGAAGCCGGCCATCATCTGATAGTTCCAGGGCAGCTTGCCGTTGGCGATCTTGATATCGACATCGTCGGGCGCCTGTTTGATGGTCGCCACCGCCGCGCCGGGCGCAAAGCTGAATCTCAGGGTGTAGAGCCGCTTGGTCCAGACCTTGGCGCCTTCATGGATGGCCACGAAGTACGGCACCGAATAGCTCACCGCGTCCGCGGTCGGGGTACGGGCCGCGACGAAGGTCAATTCCAGCGAGGAATGCACTTGCCCATCCCGGGTGCTGTAGGTGCAGTCGCCCTGGGCATCGGTCAGCGCCACGGTGTAAAGCTCGTTGGCCAGGTCGGGCGTGGTGCCGGGGCGGAAGACCGTCAGCTGCTTGGTATCGGCCAGGATGGCGGGCACCGGGCAGATCACGATCTTGGACGAGCAGCCCATCACCAGCAGCAAGGCGCCAAGCGGCGCCAGGCGCGACAGGCGAAACCAGCAGATCCTCATCGCTACGATACTTTCCCAGGCCCCCAAAAAGGGGCGGCGCTTGACATTTACCCTTGGCCTGCCCGACTTGTCCGGACCGCCGATTTGGGCGGCGGACCATAGCCAAGCAGCCCCCTCATGGAAAGCACACGGCGCCAGAAAATCCAAGGAGCGTCGGCGCGAGCCGGAGCGACCATTAAATATGTCCTGTATTTTAGGCAGGGGGCCTGAGCAAAAATGGCCGTCTATACAGAGGTCAGTTTCGAGGAGCTGGAGCGGTTTCTGGAGCAATATGATATCGGCGCCCCCCTGTCCTTCAAGGGCATCGCGGAAGGCATCGAGAACTCCAATTTCTACCTTCAGACCGACCGGGGCGCCTTCTTCCTCACCTTGTACGAGAAACGGGTGGCGGCGGAAGACCTGCCCTTCTTCCTGGGCCTGATGGAGCATCTGGCACAGCGCGGGGTGAATTGCCCGCTGCCGGTCAAGACCCGCGACGGGCGCACCTTGATGACGCTCAACCGGCGCAATGCCGCCATCGTCACCTTCCTCACCGGTATCGGCCTGCGCCGGCCCGATGCCGCCCATTGCGCCGCCGCCGCCACCGCCATGGCGGGCCTGCACAAGGCGGGCGAAGGCTTCGCGCTGAGCCGCGCCAATGCGCTGGGACCCAAAGGCTGGCGGCCGCTGGCCGAGGCGATTCACGGCGCCGACAGCATCGAGGAAGGGTTGACGGCGATGATCGACACATCGCTGGAAGAACTTGTGGCCCACTGGCCCAGCGGGTTGCCCAGCGGGGTGATCCATGCCGACTTTTTCCCGGACAATGTGTTGTTCGTGGGCAATCTGGTCGGCGGGGTGATCGATTTCTATTTCGCCTGCAACGACGCCTATGTTTATGACCTGGCGATCATGCTCAACAGCTGGTGCTTCGAGCTGGACGGCAGTTTCAACATCACCAAGGGCCAGGCGGTGATCAACGCCTATCGCCAGCAGCGCCCATTGAGCGAGGCTGAAATCGCCGCTTTGCCCATATTGATGCGCGGCTCGGCGTTGCGCTTTTTGCTCACCCGCACCTATGACTGGCTCAATCGCGATCCCAATGCCCTGGTGCGGCCCAAGGACCCGCGGGAATATTCCAAGAAGCTGCGCTTCCACAACAAGGTGAAGCACGCGCGGGAATACGGGCTTTGATAGATATCTTCACGGATGGCGCCTGTTCGGGAAATCCCGGCCCCGGCGGCTGGGGCGCGATCCTGCGCACCGGCGGCCACGAAAAGGAAATAAGCGGCGGCGATGCGGCCACCACCAACAACCGCATGGAATTGATGGCGGTGATCGAGGCGCTGAACGCCCTGAAAAAAGCCAGCGCGGTCACCGTCCATACCGACTCCCGCTATGTGATGGACGGGGCGTCGAAATGGCTGAGCGGCTGGAAGAAAAAGGGCTGGAAGACCGCCGACAAGAAACCGGTCAAGAATGAGGATCTGTGGCGGGCGCTGGATGACGCCATGGCCCGCCACGAAATCCGCTGGGTTTGGGTGGCCGGTCACTCCGGCCATCCCGAAAACGAACGCGCCGATCAGCTGGCGCGGGACGCGATTCCGCGCTAGCGAGCCGACACTTACGTCAATTGGCTGTTATTGAGCATGTATTCGGCGCTCGAGACCTCGAACGCGCCGGGCTGCTCCACGTTCACTGCCTTCACCACGCCGTTGTCGACGACCATGGAATAGCGCTGACTGCGCTTGCCCATGCCGAACTTGCTGGCGTCGAATTCCAAACCCAGGGCACGGGTGAAATCGCCATTGCCGTCGGCCAACATATGCACCTTGCCGCCGGCATTCTGGTCCTTGCCCCAGGCGCCCATCACAAAGGCGTCATTGACCGAGACGCAGGCGATGGCATCGACGCCCTTGGCCTTCAAGGCGTCGTAATTGTTGACATAGCCCGGCACATGCTTGGCCGAGCAGGTCGGTGTGAAGGCGCCCGGCAGGGCGAACAGCGCGACTTTCTTGCCGGCGAAAAAACTGTCGGTGCTGACGGGCGCGGGCTTGCCGTCCTGCATTTCCATCAGGGTGGCGGAAGGGATCTTGTCGCCGGACTTGATTGTCATTTTTGTCTCCGTTGGGTGGGAAAGTGAAGGTTAGGGGCCGGTCTCGGCCGCGATGTTATAATGTCTGGCGATGTATTCCAGTGCCGCCGCGCCGTCGAGCGGGGGTGAAAAATAATAGCCCTGGCCGTATTCGCAGCCGATCTTGGCCAAAAGCTGGGCGTCCGCCTCGCTTTCCACCCCTTCGGCCACCACCGCCCGCTTGAGCTCATGGGCCATGTTGACGATGCCGGACAGCACCACCTCGCCGTCGCTGTCCAAATGGGTGCCGCCATGGCGGGCCAGGAAACTGCGGTCGATCTTGACCGTATCGGCCGGCAGGTTGCGCAGCTCGCTCAAGGTGCTGGCGCCGGTGCCGAAATCGTCGATCGAAAGCCCGGCGCCCGCGGCGCGGATGCGCCGCATCAGTTCGGGCAATTGTGTGTCGGAGGCGATGACGCTTTCGGTGATTTCCAGGTGCAGGCTGCCTTCGGCAATGCCGCTGCCGCTCAGGATGGCGGTGAGCAGGTTTTCGAAACCGGCATCCTTGATCTGGCGGCGGGAGAAATTGACGCAAGCGAACAAGGGCGGCTGGAGCGGGAAATAGCGTTGCCAATGCGCCAGATCGGCGGCGGCGCGCTCCAAAGCGAAACGGCCCAGGGCAATGATCAAGCCGGTTTCTTCGGAATGGGCGATGAACTCGGCGGGCGAAATCAGGCCCTTGCCGGGATGTCGCCAGCGCAGCAAGGCCTCGAAGCCGGCGACGCTGCGATCGGCCAGGCGAATGATCGGCTGATAGAAGACATCCAGCTGGCCCGCGGTCAGTGCATTGCGCAACTCGCTTTCCAGCGCGACGCTGTCGCCGGGCGCCAAAGTCTCCAGTTCGGGGGTGTAGAGACGCGCGCTGCCGCCGCCCTGCCATTTGGCCGCCAGCACCGCCAGCTCGGCGTTCTTGATCAGGGCGAAGGGATCCTCGCTTTGCGCACCCAGCGCCAAGCCGACGCTGCAAGGGGCGAAGACCTCGCGATTGGCGAGCCGGTAGGCTTTGCCGCAGACTTCGGTCAAGGCATTGCCGATGGCCTGGGGCGCCTGTACGGGCCTCAGAAAAAGCAGGGCGAAACTGTCGCCGCCGACCCGGAAGACTTCCGCCGCCTCACCCAAACCGACCAGCCGTTCGGCCATCATTTTCAGGATCGCATCGGCATCGCGATCGCCCAGGCTGGCATGAATGGCCTTGAAGCGGTCGACATCCAGAAGCGCGAACAACACGCCGCCGAATTTACCGCCCAATCCATCCAGCGCCTCGATCAAGGCGACGCGGTTGCCCAGTCCCGTCAGCTTGTCGCGCGGCAAGGCGGCGTCGCGCTTGCGCTCGGCCTCCGCCGCGATGGCGGCGAATTCCGCTTCCTTGCGTTGGGTCACGTCGGAGATCAACCCCAGGCAGTCGGACGAGACATCCTGCTCGGTGACGATGGTGGCGCGCAGTTCCAGCCAGCGATAAGGATTGTTCCCGGCGCGGGCGCGGAATTCCAGGCGGAAAGCCAGGCCCGGACGCTGGCGATATTCTTCCAAGGCGTTGCTGTAGATCTCGCGGTCATCGGGATGGACCAAAGAGGTCCAGTCGCCATGCGCCAAGGTGGTCTCATGCGCCGACAGGCCCACCATCTGCGCCGCCTCCACCGACAAGGTGAGCAACCCGGCGCGGAAATCCAGGTCGAACACGCCTTGATGCGCCGCCCCGATGGCGGCGCGCGCCAAACTGTTGAACGGCGCGTTGGGCGTGACCGCCTGCTGTTCCAGCAGACGGGCGGCATGAGAGCCGTGCAGGAAGGGCAGAACCGCGATTTCCTCGGATGCGATCACCGCCAGCGCCAGAAGGATTGCGCCCGCGGCGGCGAAACCGCCGGTGGCGGCCGGGCCGGTGAGATTTTCGCCAAATCCGCCGATCGCCATCACCGCCGCGGCCAAGGCCACAAGCGCGAAGGCGGAGGCGCTGGGAGCGATGACCTGCGCCGCCTTGTGGCCATGGCGGCCGCAATAAACCAGATAGGCGGCGACCGCGATGCTGCCGGCCACGATGGCGATGTCGGTCAAAAGGGCGGCGCCGGGAATCCCGACATAAGCCATCACGCCCAACGCGATCAGGCCCCAGACGGCGCGGTCGAACTGTTTCTCACGTTTGGGCCACAGATCGCGCAGCGGGATGATGGCATTGGCCAGCCTTGTGCCCGCCGCCAAGGCCAGCGCGGTCAGCAGCGCCGAGAGGCCGTAAGGCCCGCCATAGCCGGTGGCCAGGCTGGCGTCGAACATGCCGGTGCCCGAAAGCCAGCTGAACAACAGAAACAGCAGGGTCACCGAAACCCAGCGCGGCGCGGCATGACCGATCAGCACCGCCAACCCGCCGGTAATCAGCGCCGCCGCGGCGATCAGCGCCCCCACCGCGGTGATGAAGATGGCCAATTGGCGGTTGTGGGACGACAAGGCCGGCTCGGTCCAGGCCGACAAGGCCGGCGGCGTATCGGCGGAGCCGACGCGGATGGCCAGGCCCACGGTGGAGACCGGCGGCACGATCACCCGCCAGGCGCGGCGGCCATAAGCCGAGGCGGTTTCCACCACCGTGCCGGAATCGGAACTGGCCACCGCCAGGATGGCGGGACGCGAGCGGCGCGGGATCAGCGACAGAGCGGTGCGCGGCGGCTGCCCGGCCAGCAAGACGCGCGTGGCGGGCCGTACCGTGTCGTTGCTGACCTGGACGATATACCAGGACGAGCCGTCGGCCTCGGGTCCGCCGCCCGGCGCGCTGTAAGGCGACAAAGCAGGTTTCAGTTCGATCACATTGTCGGGGCGGCCGAAATTGACCAGCTCGGCCGACACCGCCGGTGTCAGCGCCATGAGCAGCAGCAAACACATCAAGAAGAAGGGACGAAGCTTGGTCATGAATCTCTTGTGAAGGGTTCAGCCCAGTTGGGCTTCTTCCTTGAGCAAAGCAAACAGTAGATGATCGGCCCATTCGCCGTTGATCAGCAGATAGCGGCGCGCAAGACCCTCCTGGCGGAAACCGGCCCGCATCAGAAGCTTGCGCGAGGCATCGTTGCCGATCAGACAGGCCGCCTCGATGCGGTGCAACCCCAAGGTGCGGAAGACGAAGGGCAGCAGCGCCTTGAGGGCGCGGGTCATGGTGCCTTGATTGGCGAATTGCTCGCCGATCCAGTAGCCCAGGGTGCAGCATTGGGTGACGCCGCGCCGGACATTGGACAGGGTACAGCCGCCCAGCAGGGCGTCGTCGCTGGCGCGCAAGACGAAAAACACATAGGCCGAATCCAGCCGGGTTTCCTTTTGATAGCGCTTGATGCGGCGGCGGAAGGCGCCGCGCGTCAGCTCGTCATCGGCCCAGACCGGTTCCCAGGGGGTGAGGAATTCCCGGCTCGAGGCGCGCAGCTGCGCCCAGACGGGATAGTCGGCGATGCGCGGATAGCGCAAATAAATGCCGTCGCCGCGGATCACCGGCTGCTGGCCGCCCGGAAAAGTGAGGCCGCGCATGAAGGCGATCGGGCTGGTTTTGGCGAAAGCTGCTTTGACCATTATTCGGCCGCGTCCGGGAGGCCAAGAGCGGACGCGCCGAAGCGGCCGGCGAATTTGGCGTGGCTTTCCAGCTTTTTCACCGGGCCGACCGCCGCGATGGTGGGACCATTGCCCAGACTTGCGCCTTCGACCACCCGTGCCGCATAGCGTTTCACCGTGCCCGCATCGATGGCGTCGAGCTGGGCGACGATCTCGGCCGCCGTCTGAACCTTGCCCAGCGCGAACAACTGACCGGCAATCTGTTCGGCTCGGGTACCCGGCCGTTCCATTCCCATCAGCAGCGAGACCTTCAACTGGGCGCGGGCGCGGGCCACTTCCGCCTCGGTCAGGTTGGCGGCGATGGCCTGCATCTCGCCGGCGATGACGGCGGCGATCTCTCCCGCCTCGCTTTCGCCGGTGCCGGCATAGACGCCGAGAAAGCCGCTGTCCTGAAACCCGTTGGAGAAGGCATAGATGGAATAGCAAAGGCCGCGCTTCTCGCGCGCTTCCTGGAACAGGCGCGAGGAGGTGCCGCCGCCCAGGGCAGTTGCGTAAATCTGCGCTACGAAATACTCCGGATCGCAATTGGACAGGCCCGGGAAGGCGAAAGCCAGATGCGCCTGTTCCAGATCCTCATAGCTGCGGAAATCGCCTCCGGCATAATGCGCCGCTGCGGTGGCAGGCACCGCCCCCTTGTTCAGCCCGGCGCATTTTTCTTCCGCCAGCCGCAGGATCTGATCGTGATGCACCGCGCCCGACGCGATCAGGGTCATGCCTTCCAGCCGGTACTGGGACGCCATGTAGGATTTGAGCATGTCGCGGTCGAATTGATGGACCGTCGCTTCCTCGCCCAGGATCGGCCAGCCCAAGGGCTGGTCCTTGAAGATCTCCGATTGCAGGTGATCGAACACGATATCGTCGGGTGTGTCGCGCGCCTGTCCCAGTTCCTGCAGAACCACCTGGCGCTCGCGTTCCAGTTCGTGCTGTTCGAAGGTCGGGTTGGTGAGGATGTCGCCGATCATGTCCAGCGCCAGCGGCACGTCCTCTTTGAGGATGCGGGCATGGAAGGCGGTCTGTTCGCGGCTGGTATAGGCATTGAGCACGCCGCCCACCGCTTCGATCTCCTCGGCGATGGCCCGGGCGCTGCGCCGGGTGGTGCCCTTGAACGCCATATGTTCCAGCATGTGGGAGACGCCCATTTGCTGGCGCTGCTCATTGCGGCTGCCGGTGTTCACCCACACCCCGACCGCGGCGCTTTCCAGCCCCGGCATCGGATCGCTCACAACCGTCAAGCCATTGGAAAGTTTGGATATTTCCAGGGTCATGGTGTCAGTCTAGAGAAGATGAACTGCTTTATCAAAGCCGGGTCGTTGGCCAGAATGTCGAGCCTTTCCGGCAGGTCTTTCAGCCCCGACAGCCGCTTGGGCTCAGGCGGAGGCGAACCGATGGCCTCGGTCACGGCCTGGGGGAATTTGGCCGGATGGGCGGTGGAGAGGATCACCACCAGAGACGGCGGCTTTAGATTCTGAAGGGGGCCCATCCGCATGGCGGCGGAGACACCGACCGCGGTGTGCGGATCGATGATGCGGCCGGTGAGTTTGTGGACCGCGGCGATGGCCGCTCGGGTTTGATTGTCGTCGCTGGCAAAGGCGCTGTAGCGGCCGCGCAGCTCCGACAGAACGGTGGCGGGCAATTCCAGCTTTCTTGTCCTGGCAAAGTCGCTCATCGCGGCGGCCGTCCAATCGGCGTCGCGCCCCGAGGCCTCGAACAAGGCGCGTTCGAAATTCGACGCCACCTGAATGTCCATCGACGGGCTGAGGGTGGCGTGGCTTTGACCACTGGCATAGACGCCGTCACTCAAGGTCCGCGCCAATATGTCATTGGCATTGGTGGCGATCACCAGGCGGGCGATATCCAGCCCCATGCGGCCGGCGGCCTCGCCCGCGAAAATGTCGCCGAAATTGCCCGTGGGCACGACAAAAGTTACCGGTGCGCCCAGCTTTGCCGTGGCGGTGAAATAATAGACGCATTGCGCCGCGATGCGGGCGAAGTTGATGGAATTCACCGCCGTCATGCCGACCTGACCGGCGAATTTGCCGTCGGCGAACAGCAGCTTCACGATGTTCTGGGCATCGTCGAAACTGCCTTCCAGCGCGATATTGTGGACATTGGCATGGGCGCTGGTGGTCATCTGCAGACGCTGCACGTCGCTGACCCTGCCGCGTGGATGCATGACAAAGACATCGATATTGGGGAGGCCGCCCAAAGCCGCGATGGCCGCCGAACCGGTATCGCCGCTGGTGGCGGCGACGATGGTGGCGCGCCCGCCCCGCTTGGCCAGCGCCCGGCTGAACAATTGCCCCAACACCTGCAGCGCGATGTCCTTGAAGGCCAGAGTGGGACCGTGGAACAGCTCCAGCAGATAGCGTCCCTCGCCGATCTCGCTCAGCGGCGCGATGTCGGGCGCGTCGAAATCGGCATAGGCCGCCGTGATCGCGGCCTGCAATTCGGCGTCGGAAAAAGAATCCCGGGTGAAGCGCGACAGAATCTGGAACGCCACATCCTGGTAGCGCAGGGATTTGAAAGCGGCGATCTCGGCCGCGGTGAATTGCGGCCAGGCTTGCGGCAAATACAGGCCGCCATCGGGCGCCAGGCCCGCCAGGAGGCAATCGGAAAAGGAACTGGGCGGGGCGCTGCCCCGGGTGGAGATGAATTGCATGGCGGCGGTTATAGGGCCCTGGGGCGGCCCAAACCACCCTGGCAAAGGCTTAACAGGAGCCTATTTCAGGGCGATCCGGCCCTTGGAAATATGATAGGCCAACCAGACACCTAGCAGGCACACGGCCAGCCCGAACCAGGTCACGGCATAGGACAGATGCTGGTTGCGGAAGCTGACCACGGTCCGCCCGCCCAAAGGCCAGCCGCCGGGATTCGCCGCAGCGTCTGCCTCGATCACCACGGGGGCCGCCAGGCTCAGATGATCGGCGGCGGCGATGGCCTTCAGATCGCGGGCAAACCAGATGCGCTTGGCGCTGTCGGGCGGCGGCGTGAAGCCGCCGGGCGGATCGGGCACCCGCCACACCCCGGTGAGATTCACATCGCCTTCCACATTGCCGCCGGCGCGGGTCGCGGGATCGAGTTTTTCCTTGGGCACTTCGCCCCGGTCCACCATCACCACTTTGCCGTCATCGACGGTGAACGGGGTCAGCACATGATAGACCGCCGCGCCCTGGTCGGTGGTGAAGACATAGGCCTCGCGCCTGTGATCGAACCGCCCGCTGAGACGGACGCGGCGGTACTGCGCCTCGTCCGGGTTCATCGCCAAAATCTCGTTCAGCGCAACCGGCGGCGCGGCCATATGGCTGTCCACGGTGGCGATCAGCGCCAGCTTCCATTGCAGGCGCTCGAGCTGCCAAAACCCCAAGCCGCACAGGACGGCAAGCAGGATGGCGCAGGCGATGGTGAGACCGGGATAAGGTCGGAAGGTCATTCCACCCGCCCCTCGCCCGCCTTGTGCTTGTACTGCAGCACCAGCAGCGCCGATTTGGACAGGCGCAGGAAGATCGCGGTCAAAATACAGATCAGCGGCAGCCACAACACAGCATGGACCCAGAGCGGCGGCAGCCAGGTGAACTCCACCCACAGCGCCAGGCCGCAGACAATGGCGCCCACGATCAGGATGCCGAACACCATCGGCCCGTCGCCGGCATCGAACATGGCGTAATCCAGGGCGCAGGCCGGACACTGTTTCTTGAGCGCGATATAGCCGGAAAATAACGGCCCCTGCCCGCATCGCGGACAGAGGCCGAGAAAGATGGCCTTGACGGTGCTTGGTGTTTCTAACGGCATGGCTGACGACGCATTTTGTTCGTCCGGGCGCCTAGCGATACGTGCTTAACGCACATGAGCGGTTCCTAGCGACAGCGTGGGAACGCGACGCACTCGGCAGACAAAAGGCCAGTCAGTGCGAAACCTCAGTGCGTAACCGCGCCTTCGCCCCAGACATAAATGCAGGCGAAGAGGAACAGCCACACCACGTCGACGAAATGCCAGTACCAGGCCGCCGCCTCGAAGCCGAAATGGCGGCTGGGGGTGAACTGGCCGGCCATGGCGCGGAACAGGCACACCGTCAGGAAGATGGTTCCGATGATGACATGGAAGCCGTGGAAACCGGTCGCCATGAAGAAGGTCGAACCGTAAATCGCCTCGAGGTTACCGGCGCCGGCCGCCAGCGCCGCATGGGCGGTGCCTTCGGCAAAGGGCTGCGGCGTCAGATGATTGAAGCCGAAGGTGAAGGGCGCATGGATATATTCATAGGCCTGGATGGCGGTGAAGCTGACGCCCAGCAGCACGGTGAGGATCAGGCCCTGTACCGCACCCTTCTTGTCGCCGGTCTGGATGGCATGGTGCGCCCAGGTCACCGTGGTGCCCGAGGTGAGCAGGATCAGGGTGTTGAGCAGCGGCAGATGCCAGGGATCCAGGGTGATGATGCCGGCGGGCGGCCAGCCGGAAACGCCGACATCATTGTAGAAGATGGCGGTGTTGAAATAGGCCCAGAACCAGGCGACGAAGAACATCACTTCCGAAGCGATGAACAGCAGCATGCCGTAGCGCAGGTGCAGCTTCACCACCGGGGTGTGATTGCCCAGCACGACGGATTCCTTGATCACATCGCGCCACCAGCCGGCCATGGTGTAGAGCACCAGCGCCAGGCCGATCAGGAAAATCCAGGGCTGACCGTTCACCGGCAGTCCGAAGAAGCCGGTGTAATCCTTGTTCATCCAGAACACGGCGCCGAGCAGCATGGTGAAACCGCCGATCGAGCCGACCAGCGGCCACGGGCTGGGGTCCACCAGGTGATAGTCGTGCTTCACATCGCTGCTCATAGGTCTAGCCCCTCTAGTGGCCGTGTAGTTCGTGCCATTGCACGATGGACATCAGGTAAAACAAGATTGCGACGCCGCCCAGGACAAGTCCCAGGGCGATGTTTCGGTTGCGGCGCGCGCGGTTTGCATCGTCATCCCTCACGACCACAGCGCCAGGGACAAGGCGGTAAGCCCGACCGCCTTTTCGACGATCAGCGAGGCGAACAACGCCGTCATATAGAGCAGCGACACGCCGAACAGGCGGTGCGCGGCAGGCTCCTTGATTTCATCGCGCTCGCGATAGGTGGCGATGGCTTCCCACAGGAACCACAGGCCCAGGCCGGCCGACGAGGCCAGATACAGCGCGCCGCCGATGCCCAGCATCGCCGGCAACACGCCCAGCGGCACCAGCACCAGGGTGTAAAGCAGGATCTGGAAGCGGGTATGGGGCTTGCCCTTGACCACCGGCAGCATCGGCACGCCGGCGCGGGCATAATCCTCGGAACGCCACAACGACAGGGCCCAGAAATGCGGCGGCGTCCACATGAAGATGATCGCCACCAGCAGCAGCGGCGCCAGGCTCAACTCGCCGGTCACCGCGGCCCAGCCGATGGCGGGCGGCAGCGCGCCGGAAAGACCGCCGATCACGATGTTCTGCGACGTGCGGCGCTTGAGCCCCAGCGTATAGACCACGACATAAAAGAAGATGGTGAAGGCGAGCAGTCCGGCCGCCAGGAAGTTCACGAACAGGCCCATCACCGAAACCGAGGCCACCGACAGGGTCCAGCCGAAGGTCAGCGCCTCGTCCCGGCCGACATAGCCCATCGGGATGGGACGGGTTGCGGTGCGGCTCATCAAGCGGTCGATATCGCTGTCATAGGCCATGTTGAGGCAGCCCGAGGCGCCCGCCGCCACCGCGATGCATAGGAGCGCGGTAAAAGCGGTCAGCGGATGCAGCGAACCCGGCGCGGTCACGATCCCGGCCAATCCCGTGAACACCACCAGCGACATCACGCGCGGCTTCAGCAGCGCGAAGAAATCGCCGACGGTGGTGACACGGGGATAGGCCAGCGATAGCGACATGGCTTACTTGATCCGCGGAAGCTCGTTGAACTGGTGGAAGGGCGGCGGCGACGGCAAGGTCCATTCCAGGGTGGTGGCGCCCACGCCCCAGGGATTGTCCGCGGCCTTGCGCTTCTTCAGGAAGGCTTCCAGGCACATGAACAGGAACACGATCACGCCGAAGCCGGCGATGAAGGCGCCGATCGAGGCGACATAGTTCCAGCCCGCGAAGGCGTCCGGATAGTCGACATAGCGGCGCGGCATGCCCTGCAAGCCCAGAAAGTGCATGGGGAAGAAGGCCAGGTTCACGCCAACAAAGGTGATCCAGAAGTGCAGCTTGCCCAGAAGCTCGCTGTACATGTAGCCGGTGAACTTCGGGAACCAGAAATAGAAGCCCGCGAAGATCGCGAACACCGCGCCCAGCGACAGCACGTAATGGAAGTGCGCCACCACGTAATAAGTGTCCTGCAGAACGACGTCGACGCCGGCATTGGCCAGCACCACGCCGGTCACGCCGCCGACGGTGAACAGGAAGACGAAGCCGATCGCCCACAGCATCGGGGTTTTGAACTCGATCGAGCCGCCCCACATGGTCGCGATCCAGGAGAACACCTTGATGCCGGTGGGCACCGCGATGACCATGGTGGCGAACACGAAATAGGCCTTGGTATCGACGGACAGGCCCACCGTGTACATGTGGTGCGCCCAGACCAAGAAGCCGATGAAGCCGATGGCGACCATGGCATAGGCCATGCCGAGATAGCCGAAGATCGGGCGCTTGGAGAAACAGCCGATGATGTGGCTGATCATGCCGAAGCCCGGCAGGATCAAAATGTACACTTCCGGATGCCCGAAGAACCAGAACAGGTGCTGGTAGAGGATCGGGTCACCGCCGCCGGCCGGGTTGAAGAAGGAGGTGCCGAAGTGGCGGTCGGTCAGCAGCATGGTGATGGCGCCCGCCAGAACCGGCAGCGACAGCAGCAGCAGGAACA
>CBHTTW010000013.1:0-20594 GCA_966096025.1 uncultured Alphaproteobacteria bacterium
ACTGCTGGCGGGGACGCTGTTCGGTGAGGATGAACTCGCCGCCGGTGAAATCCCGGCCCGGCTGCGACAGCAGCACCGCCACCTGCAGGGGAAAGACCTCCGCGCCGTAGAGATCCTGGTGCAGGCAATTGAAGTCGCCAGGGCCATAGCGCAGCAGCAAAGGGGTGGGCCGGGCCTGCCCCGCCTGGTGGCAGCGGGCGAGATAGGTTGCATGGTCGTCCGGATAGCGCGTCTGATGCCCCTGCCTTTCCATCCAGCCATTGGCGAGGGGCGCAAGCCGGGGATAGAGCCGGGTGCGCAGGTCTTCGACCAAAGGCGGCAAGGGATAGGAGAAGTAGCGATACTCGCCCCGGCCGAAACCATGGCGCGCCATCACCACTCGGCTGCGGAAGCCATCGTCCCAGTCATAGAGCATGGCGGTGGCGGTGCAGGCCGGAGCATCCAGCAGGCCGGGCAGCACCGCCCAGCCCTGTTCATCCAGCTCGGCGGCGATGCGGCGCCATTCCTGTTTGGGGTCTGTCATGGATGCAGGATAGCGGCTTTGCCCGCCCGCGCGCCTCCCATATCCTGCGTTCGAATTGGAGCATGAGCGGCATGACCACGATCTATGGCATCAAGAACTGCGACACGATGAAAAAGGCCCGTACCTGGCTGGAGTCGCACAAGGTGGCGCACCAGTTCCATGACTACAAAGCCGCAGGCATAGACAAAGCCACGCTGGAAGGCTGGGCCAAGAAAGTGGGCTGGGAAATCCTGCTCAACCGCGCCGGCACCACCTTCAAGAAACTGCCCGACACGGACAAGGAAAACATCACCGAAAAGAAGGCGATCGCCCTGATGCTGGCCCAGCCTTCGATGATCAAGCGCCCAGTGCTGGAAGCCAAGGGCAAGCTGACGGTCGGCTTCAAGCCGGAAGAGTATAAAAAGCTCTTCGCCTAAGCGGTGTAGTGCAAAAACACCTTGCCATTCTTGAAGGCCCGGCTGTTGGCCAATTTCAATCTGGGCCGTCCGGGAATGCCGTCGAACAAGGTGCGGCCGCTGCCCAGGATCACCGGACAGACCATCAGCTGATAGTCGTCGATCAGTCCCGCCGCCGCCAATTGTTTGACGATGCTGCCGCTGCCCAGAATGGTCAGCCCCGGCCCATCCGCGCGCTTCAGTTTGGAAATTTCCGCGGCGGGATCGCCGTTCAGCACCGCGGTATTGGCCCAATCGGCTTTTTTCAGATTGCGGGAAAAGACATATTTCTTCGCCCGGTTCATGCCGGCCGCCACTTCGGGCATGGCTTGTGCCGCCATCGGCGTGGGCCAGAAGCTTGCCATCATCTCATAGGTGACACGGCCGAAGACCAATGCGCTTTCACCCTTGGCGTTTGCGGCGACGAATTTCTGGAATTCGGCATCGTCGCCGCCGGCATGGGCCCAGCTCATGTCGTTGTTGGAGTCGGTGAAGTAACCGTCCAGCGAAACACTGTTGAACATGTTCAGCCTGGGCATGGTTCACGCCTTTCCGGCATAGGCATCTTCCAGCATCTTCACATCGATCTTCTTCATGGTCATCATCGCCGCGAAGGCGCGGTCGGCGGCTTCACTCCCGCCGCCGGCGATCATTTCGGGCAGGCGCTTGTAGTTGACCTGCCAGACCGGGCCGAAGCGGTCCTGCACCCAGCCGCAGGCCTGTTCCGTGCCGCCGCCCGCCAGCAGCTTACCATAGAGCTCATCGATCTCGGCCTGGGTATCGCACCAGATCAGCAAGGAGCTGGCCGCCGTGTGATGGAATTGCGGCCCGCCATTGATGGCGGCGAATTCCTGGCCGTTGAGGATAAAGCCGATCGACATCACGCTGCCTTTGGGGCCGGGTCCGCTATCGCCGTAACGCGCGATATTGGTGATCCTGGAATTGGCGAACAGCGAGACGTAATAGTTCACCGCCTCCTCGGCATTGTTGTTGAACCAAAGATGGGGAATGATCTTCTGATTGATGGTCATGGTTTTGGTCCTTGCTGCGATCAGAGTGTCTTGGCCAGGGCTTCAAGCTGATCGGCGCAAATGCCCCAGCCTTTGTGAAAGCCCATCGCTTCATGTTTTTTGAGATCGGCTTCGTTCCAGTGGCGGGCGACGGCGGTGTAACGCGTCTTGCTGCCCTCCGGTTCAAAGGTGACGGTGCCCACCATGAAGGGCGCATTGCCTGACGGAACCCAGTCGCCGACAAAGGCGTCGGTGAACACCAGTTTGCGGTCCTGGACCACGTCCAGATATTGGCCGGGACAGGGAATGTCCTGGCCGTCCGGGCTGCGCATCACCACCTTGCTGGCGCCGCCGGGGCGTACATCGCTCTCCACCACCGGGGTGGTGTAGGGCTTGGGCGCGAACCATTGTTTCATCAGTTCCGGCGTGGTCCAGCAGCGAAACAGCTTGTCGGCAGGGGCATCCAGCAGGCGGGTCAGGGTCAGTTCATATTGGCTCATTTCACACTCCAAATCATCGGTTCCGGCCCAAGGACGGCTCGGATGCGCCCTCAGCCGACAGGGACCGGCCGATTTATTTTTTCGCTTCCCTGTCGGCTGAGGGCATACTTGCCCGTCCTCGGAAGAAATCAAGGAAGGCCAATGCTCTACACCCTGCTCTGCTACAATAAAGAAGACGTCGTCTGGTCCTGGAGCAAGGAAGAGGACGAGGCCGTGATGACCCGGCTTTCCACGGTCCATGAAAAACTGGTCAAGGAAGGCAAGCTGGGCCCGTCCTTGCGCCTGTTGCCCACCACCGCCGCCACCACTTTGCGCGGCGGCGGGATTGTGATCGACGGCCCTTTCGCCGAGACCAAGGAACAGTTGCTGGGCTTTTATGTCATCGATGTCGAAAATCTGGATGCCGCGCTGGACGTGGCCAAACAGCTTTCCGCCGCCAATCCCACCAGTGTCTATGAGATCCGCCCCATCGCGCTCTATGTGCCGGAAGCGCGGCCCAACGCCCCCACCCAAATGATCAAGGCCTATTGAGAACGCATGACCGACCTCGCCTGGATCCATGGCGCCTTGACCGCCGCCCGTCCCCAGGCGGTGGGCGCATTGCTGCGCTATTTCCGCGACATGGACCGCGCCGAGGAAGCCTTTCAGGACGCTTGCCTGCGCGCCTTGAAAAACTGGCCGGAAAAAGGTCCGCCGCGCGATCCATGCGCCTGGCTGATCCTGGTGGGCCGCAACGCCGCCTTGGATGGCGTGCGCAAGCAAAGCCGCAACACGCAATTGCCCGCGGATGAGGAAATGTCCGATCTGGAAGATGCGGAAAGCCAATTGGCCGAGCGGCTGGACGGCTCGCATTATCGCGACGACGTTCTGCGGCTGTTGTTCATCTGCTGTCATCCCGAACTGCCCGCCACCCAGCAGATCGCGCTGGCCTTGCGCATCGTTTCCGGCCTGAGCGTGGCGCAGATCGCCCGCGCCTTTCTGGTCAGCGAAACGGCCATGGAACAGCGCATCACCCGCGCCAAGGCGCGTATCGCCAAGGCGGACGTGCCGTTCGAGGCGCCGGGTCCGGCCGAGCGCGCCGAACGGGTCGCGGCCGTGGCGGCGATGATCTATCTGCTGTTCAACGAAGGTTACAGCGCGGGCAAGGATCCCCAGCGCGCGCCCTTGTGCGATGAGGCGATAAGGCTGGCGCGGCTGCTCTTGCGCCTGTTCCAGACCGAACCGGAAATCATGGGACTGGCCGCCTTGATGCTGCTGCAGCAATCGCGGCTGGCGGCGCGTTTCGATGCCGAAGGCGAAATCATCCTGCTGGACGATCAGGATCGTTCTTTATGGGACCCCAAATTGATCGGCGAAGGCCTGGCGCTGGTCGACAAGGCCATTCGCCACAACCGCCCCGGCCCCTATCAGGTGCAGGCGGCGATCGCCGCCATTCATTCGCGCGCCGCGACACCGGCGCAAACCGACTGGGTGGGGATCGAAGGACTTTATCTGGCGCTGGAACGGATGCAGCCATCGCCGGTGATAACCTTGAACCGCGCCGTAGCGGTCTCCAAGCTGCACGGACCCGCCGCCGCGTTGGACATGATCGAGCCGCTGGAAAAGGATTTGTCGGGCTATTTTCACTTTTTCGGGGCGCGCGGCGCATTCCTGTTGCAATTGGGCCGTAACAAGGAGGCGCGAACGGCCTTCGACCGCGCCATCGCCCTGGCCAACACCCCGGCGGAAGCCGCCCATATCCGCCGCCATCTGGACCGGCTGATGCAGCAGGCGGAATAATTTTCGCGGGTCTGTCGGCTGGGCCGGAGCAGCAGCGTCCTTGGGACACATTTGAGGAGATTGCCCATGGCTGAAGCACAAGGAACCCCGCCCGCCGCCGTCAAAGGCGGCATCGTCGCCTATCTATCGGTGGAAGGCGCGATCAAGGCCGGCGAATTCTACAAAAAGGCATTTGCCGCCGAGCAGGTACATATCAACCCGCCCGACAGCCAAGGCCGCACCATGCATGTGCATCTTTATATCAATGGCGGCTCGGTGATGCTGAGCGATCCCTATCCCGAACATGGCTGCCCTTATGTCCCGGCCGCCGGGTTCAGCCTGATGTTTCCGGTGAAGGATGTCGACAGCTGGTGGCAGCGCGCCGTGGATGCGGGCTGCACCGGCATCATGCAGCCGCAGGACATGTTCTGGGGAGACCGCTATGCTCAGTGCAAGGATCCGTTCGGGGTCACTTGGGCGTTCGTTGGGCCGAAGAAGGGGTGAACCGCGACGTCCGAAGGACGGCAAATCGGTGTCGCACTACGCTGTCGCTAGCGACGGACCGATTTGAGATTTGGGCGCGCCGAGCTTGGGCGAGGCGCCGGGCCAGACTTGCGTACCGGGGATGCTCATGCGTTGATAGGCGCATGAGCATCTATATCGGCGTCGGCGGTTGGGTCTATCCGGAGTGGCGTGATAATTTCTATCCCAAAGGCCTGTCCCAGAAACGCGAACTGGAATTTGCCAGTTCCAAACTGACCGCCATCGAGATCAACGGCACCTATTACGGTTCGCAAAAGCCGGAAAGCTTCCGCAAATGGCGCGCGGAGACGCCGGACGGTTTCGTCTTCACCGTCAAGGGTCCGCGCTTTGCCACCAACCGGCGGGTGCTGGCGGAAGCCGGCGATTCCATCGAGAAATTCTTCGCCAGCGGCGTCACCGAATTGAAGGAAAAACTGGGGCCGGTGAATTGGCAATTCATGGCGACCAAAAAATTCGATGCCGGTGATTTCGAGGCTTTCCTGAAATTTCTGCCCAGGAAAGTGAACGGGCTCGCCATCCGTCATGCGGTGGAAGTGCGCCATGACAGTTTCAAGGACAAGGCCTTCGTTACTCTGTGCCGCAAACATGGCGTGGCCATCATCACCGGCGCCGACAGCGACTTTCCGGTGATCGCCGATGTCACCGCCGAGTTCGTCTATGCCCGCATCATGGGCACCCAGGCAGGCGAAAAACTCGGCTATCCTAAGGCCGCCTTGGTCAAATGGGCCGAGCGAGCGCGGGCCTGGGAAAAAGGCGAAGCACCCAAGGACTTGCCCTTGCTGGCGCCGCCCGCCCCCAAAACCAAGCGCGACGTCTTTCTGTTCGTAATCAGCGGCGCCAAGGAGCGCAATCCGGCGTGCGCCCAGGCCATCATCGCTGCGCTCTAACGGTCCAAGCTCAGGACCGTATGCATATTTGTTAGAGGGTGAGTCTGTCCCTTCCAGACAAACTCGCCCGGCAAGGCGGCGGGGCGGTCGATAACCGCCGACAGTTTGCCGCCCTCCACTTTATACTGCACCGAAACCACACCCTTGGGCGTGGCGGCGGCGGCATCCAGGCTGGTGAGATCTCCCAGCACCGGCGCGATCTTAACCCGGGCATAGCCGGGGGCGCCGGGCCGGATGCCTGCCACCACACCCAGCAGATCGGCGGTGGGATGGGCGCTCCAGGCATGGGTGTCGGAGCGGGTGTCACCGCGCGATTCCGGCCAGGTGGTGTAATTCAGCTTGAGCAGATCGCGCCAGGTTTGCAGCAAGACGGGATAGCGGTCCGCCCTGCCCGCATGTTCGAAAGCGCGGATCAGATACCAGGCGAAATAATAGGTGGTGGTGTAAAGCTCGGGCGGCGCATCGATGCCGCGCCCGGGAACGGTGATGCTATCCAGAATCTTGCCGGATTCTTCCGGTGTGGCGACGTCATACAACACCGCCAGCGCATTCATATGCTGGCTCAGCGGCGTTTTATCCGATGTGTCGGCGAACAGCCCGGTTTTTTCGTCCCGGCATTGGGCGCGGATGGCTTCGCGCACCGTGTCCGCCTTGGCCGTATCGGCGGCAGCCTGCGCCTTGTCGCCATAGGCTTCTTCCAGCGCCGCGCCCTGACGCAATGCGCCCAGCCAGCTCACCGCCATCAAACAGCTGCCGCCGTCCTTGCCATAGGACGGAAAGGTCTCGCGATTGTTGCCGCGCGGCCCCGCCCAGTCGATGAAATTCCATTGCGGATTCTTGCCCAACAATCCGTTCGGCGTCTGCCAGGCTTCAAACCATTTCAGGATGGTGCGCATGCGCGGCAGATGACGCACGATCAACGCGCTGTCGGGCTGCTCCATCGACCAGTCGCTGAGCATCCCCACCCAGGCCAGGGAGAAGGTGGCGATGACATTGTCGCTGCGGCTGGGATAGGCGCCTTGCTGCAGCCCGCCATTGGTCTGGGATTCGGCGAAAGCATCGATTGCCTGCACCGCCAGGCGCGGATCGCCGGAAACGGCATAGGAGATCAGCATCTGCAGCCGCGTGTCGCCGGTATACTGAAGCTGTTCCCAATAGGCGCTGTCCATATAGGTTTCATGGGCATCGACCAGAGCGGTGCGCCAACCCACCTCCCAGATCCGGTTCAGTTCGGGATCGCTGCTGGTGAAATGGGCGAGTTGCTTGAAGGGATAGCCGGTCTCATAAACGCGCAAGGCTTCCACCTTTAAAGGCTCCTTGCCGGTCTGGATGTCCAGTTCGGCATAGCGCCAGGTGCGCCACCATAGCGGCATGAAACTGCGGCGCTGGCCATCGGCGATGAAGGTATCGAAGATGCCCAGCGCCAGGCGGTCCTGCACCAGGTCGCGGTCGCCGCGCTTCATCTCGGCGTCGTACAGCGCCTCGCTATAGGTGAGTTTGATGGTGGCGCCGAGCCCGCCCGACACCGTCAATTGCGGATAGCCGGAGATCATCGCCGGACGCTTGAGCAAGAGACGGACGCGGCTATTGGCGGGGACGGTGACCGGATGCTTGGGAAAGTCCTTGCCGTTCACCAGGTCGCTGCGCACCACCTCGCCAGGCGGCACGGAGGAAAAACTCTGTTGCGGCAGGGGATCGGCGATCAACGTGCGGCGCGCGGCCAGCGGCGCGGCCACCGCATCGGTCCAGCCGAAGCCGCTTTCCTTGGGCCCCGTCCAATCCCAATCGGCGGTGGCGGCATCGATCACCTCCGGCGCGCTGGCGACGTAATAACGTCCGCGTGGCACTTGCGTGCGGCCATTGGAAGCGGTGTGACCGGAATCGATCTTCACCCGCCAACCCGCCTCGCCGGTCGCGATGCCGCCGCCGGTCAAACGAAATCCCAGGCCCGCGCTTTGCTGGGCAATGGGCGCGACCTGAGGCGGAAGCGCGGAGGCCGGCGGCAAGGGGCCATCGGCGGGCGCATCGGGCCGCTTGCGCACAAAATCCCACACCACGGCCGCGACGACGTTGGGACCGCGTTTGAGATAAGGCGCCAGATCGATGCTTTCGGTGCGCCAGCGCGCGATGGTGCCGGTGGACGGGCCGGTGGCGACGCGCCTGCCATTGATGAACAGAATGAAACGATTGTCGGCGGTGACTATCACCGGCAAGGTTTTGGGTGCGCTTTTCAGATCAAGGGCGCGGCGGAAATGCAGCACCACCGACTGGCTGACACCGGCAGCATCAGGGTGTGTAATCCAGCCGTCATCGGACGCGGCCTGGACGGGACATGAGAGTGCAACCGCGAAAAGAAAAAATCCTACCGCCCTCTGGAGTCGCATGTTTTCGTCGCACCTTGCTTGACAGTCCGGCGCGGCCCCACGCCATACTCTTGTCCGATAATATGTCCCGGCGGCCAAAAGAGCACAACAAGCGGCCGTCCTTCACGGAGAAATCATGAGCAAATTTGCCATTGTCGGGGCGGGTTTCATCGGGCGCGCCTGGGCGATCAGTTTCGCCCGGGCCGGGCACGAGGTCGAGCTGTGGGATCAGGACGGCGAAGCGCCCGATAAGGCGCTCGCCTATATCGACAGCCTGCTGCCCGAACTGGCCAAGCTGGACTTGCTGAATGGAAACAGCGCGGAACAGGTGCGCAAGCGCATGTGTGGCGTGGCCAGCCTGGAAGAGGCGCTGGCCGGTGCCGATTATGTCCAGGAAAACACGCCGGAAATTTTGGAGGTCAAACGCGCAATTTTCTCCCGGCTGGATCAAGCCGCCAAGCCGGGCGCGATCCTGGCCAGTTCCACCTCCGCGCTGTTGCCGTCCCGCTTCACCGACCATCTGGCGGGACGGGCGCGCTGCATTGTGGTGCATCCGCTCAACCCGCCCTATCTGATCCCGGCGGCGGAAGTGGTGCCCGCCCCTTGGACCGATCCCGCCATCGTCACGCGCACCGCCGAACTGCTGCGCGCCGCCGGTCACGCCCCGATTGTGATGAAGCGCGAGCTGGACGGCTTTGTGATGAACCGGCTGCAGGGCGCCCTGCTCGAAGAAGCCTTCCGGCTGGTGGCGGGCGGTCATGCCAGTGTGGAGGATGTCGATATCGGCATCCGCGAGGGATTGGCCTTGCGCTGGTCCTTCATGGGTCCGTTCGAGACCATCGACCTGAATGCGCCGGGCGGCGTGCGCGACTATGTCGAACGCTATGAATCCATCTATCGGCGCCTGCAGCCCAGTATGCGGGAACGCGCCGACTGGGGCGGACCAATATTGAAAGAGATCGAAGCCGAGCGGCGCAAGCGCCTGCCCGCTACGCAGTTGCAGGCGCGTCAGGCCTGGCGCGACCGTCATTTGATGGCGCTGGCGGCGCATAAGCGCCGCGCCGCCAAGGAGATTGTCTGATGAGCTTGAACGACAAGGTGATCATCACCTGCGCGGTGACCGGCGCGATTCATACCCCGTCCATGTCGCCTTATCTGCCGGTGACGCCGGAAGAAATCGCCGAAGCCGCGGTGGGCGCCGCCGAAGCGGGCGCCGCCATCATCCATCTGCATGCCCGCGATCCGGTGACCGGCAAGCCCGACCAGACGCCGGAAGCCTTTGGCCGTTTCCTGCCGCGCATCAAGCAGGCGACCAATGCGGTGGTGAACCTGACCACCGGCGGCTCGCCCTATATGACGGTGGCCGAACGCATCAAGCCGGCACAGACCTTCAAGCCGGAAGTCGCCTCCCTCAACATGGGCTCGATGAATTTCGGCCTGTTTCCCATGCTGAACCGTTTCAAGGACTTCAAGCATGACTGGGAAGAACAGGCGCTGGAAAATTCCCGCGACCTGGTGTTCCGCAACACCTTCAAGGATATCGAATTCGTGCTGCGGACCTTGTCGGACAGCGGCACGCGCTTTGAGTTCGAATGCTACGATATCTCGCACCTCTACAATCTGTCGCATTTCCTGGAGCGCGGCTTGGTGCGCACGCCGCTTTTTGTCCAAAGCGTATTCGGCATCCTGGGCGGCATCGGTCCGCATCCCGAGGATGTGCTGCATATGAAGCGCACCGCCGACCGGCTGTTCGGCAATCAGTACAAATGGTCGGTGCTGGGCGCGGGAAAAAATCAGCTTGCCATCGCGGCCCAGGCCGCCGCCATGGGCGGCAATATCCGCGTCGGGCTGGAAGACTCTTTGTGGGCGGGCAAGGGCCGGCTGGCGCAGTCCAATGCCGAACAGGTGCGGCTGGCGCGCCAGATCATCGAGGGGTTGGGCCGCTCGGTGGCGACACCGGATGAGGCGCGCGCCATTCTGGCGCTGAAGGGCGGAGACAAAGTCGACTTCTAGCGCTCAGACCAGCGGCGCCATCTTCTGCCATTCGGTGGTGTTTTCCAGCGCCCAGCCGATGCGCAGCGCCATCGCTTCGTCGCCGCCGCGGCAAACGATCTGCAAGGAAGACGGCAAGGCGCGCGTGGTCATGCCGTTGGGCAGGGAAAGCGCGCAAAGATCCAGGAAATTGACCCAGCGGGTGGATAGCGCCGGGGTGGTGCGCTGATCCACGTCCGCCACCGGAATGGGCGGGGTCATGGCGCTGGGTGTCAGCACGGCGTCGATGCCTTGGATACGCGCGGCGAATTCCCGCTTGCCGCGTTCGCGTTCCGCCAGCACTTCGGCATATTCGCTGGGCGAGATCGTGGCGCCCGCCCGCACCCGCACCCGCACCGCTTCGTCCAGCGGCAGAGCGTCGTTGTCCACCAACTCCGCCAGCCTGGGATAGCATTCGGCCGAAATGATGCGGCCCACCAGATCGCCACTTTCGCGCAAGGTCTTGCCGCCGGGCGGCAGATCGACGATATGGGCCCCCATCGCCGCCAGTTCCTTCAGTGAGCGGTCGTAGGCAGCGAGAATTTCGGCGTCGAATTCGGCGCGCTCGCTGTCCGGCAGGCGCGCCAGCCGCAAATCCTTCACCCCCAGCTTCAGGTCCGCCATCGGCGCGCTGGGCGGCAAATGGGCGGTCAAGGGATCGGCGGGGTCATTGCCCTGCAACAACATCAGCAACGTGGCGCAGTCCTCGACACTGCGGGTAAGCGGTCCCGGCGTATCAAGCGTGGGACCGAGCGGAATCACGCCATGGGTGCTGATGCGCCCGATGCTGGTCTTCAATCCGGTGATGCCGCACCAGGCGGCGGGGATGCGCACGGAGCCGCCCGTGTCGGTACCGATGGCGCAAGGCGCCATGCGCGCCGCCACCGCCACGGCGGAACCGGAGGAAGAACCGCCCGGCGTGCGCTGAACGTCCATATCCCAGGGATTCCACGGCGTGCCCATATGCTGGTTGGTGCCCCAGGCGCCGTAGGCGAACTCCACCGTGTGGGTCTTGCCCAGCACGATCATGCCGGCGGCCAGAAGCTTTTCCACCAGGGTGGCGTTGAAGGCCGACATCCGGTCGCGCCACACGGCGCAGCCGGCGGCGGTGGCATGGCCCTTCACTTCCACCAGATCCTTGATGGCGATAGGAATGCCATGCAGCGGCCCCAAGCTTTGACCGGCGCGGATCGCTTGGTCGGCGGCCTGCGCCGCCTGTCGCGCCTCGGCTTCATGGACATGGACAAAGGCATGCAGCCTGGGCTCCAGCGCCGTGATGCGCGCCAGACAGGCATCCACAAGATCGACCGGGGAGAATTGGCCCGCCGCCAGCCCGGCGGACAGGGCGTGAACCGGCAGTGCGGTCAGGTCGGTAGCCATCTATTCACCCAAACGGAGAGGCATTCTGTTTAACCACGCCTTAGCCTTACCCTCCATTCCTTTTTTGCCCCGGCGGGGTTTGTTGCTAGGCAATGGCCATGGGGCAGAGCATTTCGTCCGTCACGGACATGGTCAGTTACGCCGGCGCCTTGCGCCGCGCGGCCAAAGAAGCGCAGACGCCGGAAACCGCACAGAAGATTCAGCGCACCGCGGTGGAGCTGGAAAAGACCGCCTTAACCCGGGTGGGCCTTGCCGGGCCGGGAATCGGCAAATTGCTGGATACGTTCGCTTGAAGACCTAGCGGTCGACCGTCACTTGCGGATTTTCGCTGGGGACTTCGTTGGCCACAACCAGGGCCAAAGTCGCCACCACAATGATCGCGGTCATGGCAACGGCGGTAAGCCAGGGCAGCGGCTTGCCGCGCATCGGCTCGGGAATTTCAAACACATCGGGGATACGTTGCATTGTGTACCGCCTTGGGACAGTTCGGGTCTGTCCCTGGGTGCCATGCATCGCTCATGCCGGTACCCAAAATAGAACGGCGGGACGGCATAATTGTTCCAAGCCACGGGTGACGCCCCGGGCCCATTTGCGTTACTCAAGGCAATGGCCAAGAACGGCCGCCGCGAGGGGACATGACCCAGCCGTCCGGATCGGGAAATGCCCTGCCCCGCGCCTCCATCACAATCGCGGCCTTCTCCACCATCGTGGAATGGTACGATTTCACGCTTTACCTCTACTTCTCCACGGTTCTGTCGCGGGTGTTCTTTGGCGGCGGCCAGACCGGGCTGTTCGCAACCCTGGCCGGATTTGCCATCGCCTATTTCCTGCGCCCGTTGGGCGCCATCGTCTTCGGCCATATCGGTGACAGGCTGGGACGCCGCCACACTCTACTTCTATCCGTCGCGGTGATGACGGTGGCGATGCTGGGCACCGCGCTGCTGCCGACCCATGCCCAGGCCGGCGCCATCGCGGGCTGGCTGCTGTTCCTTCTGCGCTGCGCCATGGGGTTTTCCGTCGGCGGCGAATACAATGTCGTAGTCGCCTATCTGCTGGAAGGCGCGCCGCACAACCGGCGGGGCCTGATCGCATCCTGCGCCGCCGCGGCCAGCGAGATCGGTGGTTTGCTGGCGGTGGGAATTTCGTCACTGACCGTCAATTGGCTGGAACCGGCGAGCTTGGATAGTTGGGGATGGCGCATCCCATTCCTGGCCGGCGCCGGCTTGGCGGCAATTGTCTGGATTGCCCGTTCGACGATGGAGGAATCGCCGGATTTTTTACGGCAGCAACGGGACGGAACGGTGCCGCAAAACCCGCTGCGCTTTGTCCTGGCCGGACATCGCGGCGGCATCCTGCGCGCCTTCGCCATTTCCGCCTTGGGATCGATTACTTATTATGTGGGCATAACCTATGTCCCGGTCTTCCTGACCTCGACCGGGGGCTTCCGCGAAGGCGAAGCGCTGCATCTGTCCACGCTTGCGGCCGTCGCCGTCATCCTGATCACCCCCATCACGGGAGCCTTGTCCGACCGCCTGGGCCGCAAGCCGGTCTTGATCGTGCTCGCCGCCTGCAGTGTCGTCCTGCCTTCGCTGCTGTTTCATTTGATGGCCGCCCGTCCCTATGCACTGCTCGGCGCCGTCTTGCTGGCCTGTCTGGCCGGTGCGATCAGCGCGGTGGGCGCGATCGCGACCGCCGAACAATTTCCGGGAGAAGGACGTGTCAGCGGTTTGGCCCTGGGCGCGACCTCGGCGACCGCCATTTTTGGCGGCCTTACACCCCTTATTGCTCAGCTTTTGACGGCGCAAACCGGCATGGCCGCGGTCCCCGGCGCCATGATCGCCATTGTGGGGCTTTGCGTTCTTCCGGTACTGATCAGACTGCCGTCTGCTTCGAACCGGCGGTCCGGGGACCGTAGGTTGGATGGAAGCCTTTGAAATAGAAGGAATATGTCCGCAATGCCCAAGCGCCATGATCAGGAACCGACGCAATGAACTTATCGCTCGCGCAGAGGGCACCCATCGCACTTTCGATCGTAGCGCCTTGCTACAATGAGAAAGACGGTTTGAGCGAATTCGCGGCGCGCATGACCGAAGCGGCCAATGCGACGGCCGGAGACAGTTATGAATTGATCCTGGTCAATGACGGTTCGCGCGACAACACATGGGCCTGCATCCGCGCCATCACGCTGACCAATCCGCGCATCCTGGGGGTCAACCTGTCCCGCAATCACGGACACCAGTTGGCGGTGACCGCCGGACTGAGCCTGACCAGGGGCGAAAATATCCTGATCATAGATGCCGACTTGCAGGACCCGCCGGAACTGCTGCCCGAGATGACGGCGAAATTGCGCGAAGGCTTTGACGTGGTTTATGGCCGCCGCCGCACCCGCGCCAAGGAAAGCGCCTTCAAGCTGGTGACCGCCAGCATTTTCTACAAATTCCTGCGCCTGCTCTCGGATGTCGACATCCCCGCCGATACCGGCGATTTCCGGCTGATGTCGCGGCGGATTGCCGATCGGCTCAATGCCATGCCCGAGCATGACCGTTTTCTGCGTGGCATGGTGGCCTGGCTGGGCGGAAGACAGACCGAGATCCTGTACGACCGCGATCCGCGCTTCGCCGGCCAGACCGGCTACACGCTTTCGAAAATGCTGCGCCTGGCCGCCAACGGCGCGGTCGGTTTTTCCACCCGGCCCTTGAAACTGTCCGTGCTTTTTGCCGGCATCGGCATGCTGATCGGTGTGGGCGTCGTGCTGTACGCCTTGACCGGTTATGTATTGGGTGCCGTCGTACCGGGATGGACCAGCCAGGCGCTGATCACGGTTTTCTTCGGCGTGGCGCAGCTGGGTTGCATGGCCGTGATCGGCTCCTATCTCGGGCGGACCTATATGCAGGTCAAGTCCAGGCCGCTTTTCATGATCGACGAGATTTCCTCAGCTCCGATGACGCGCGATCCCAACACATAACCGCCGCTTCCACCGGAACGCAGCGAGATGCCCCCCTGCCCGCGCCGCCTGATCCGTCCAAGCGGCTGGATTTTTGTCCAACTCTATGCAGCTATAGCGCGGGGGAAAAATGACTCAGGCCAAGTCCAAATTCTTCGACCAGCCGCGCGGCGTAATGCTGATCGCCGCCACCGAATTCTGGGAGCGCTTCTCCTATTACGGCTTTGTCGGCCTGGTCACCCTGTTCATGGCGGCCGATCCCGCGACCGGCGGGCTGGGTATGGACAAGGCTTTCACCCTGAAACTGTTCGGCGTGGCGGTGGGCATGATGTTCATGGCGCCCTCGCTGGGCGGCTGGATCGCCGACCGGCTGATCGGCCCCTATAGCGCGGTGGTGATCGGCTGCCTGGGCCTTTCCGTCGCCAACTTTCTGCTCTCCGCGGCGGGAACCGGCGCGGCGCACGCCGCGGGACTGGAGCACGCGCTGTTCTATTGCGGCCTGGCGGTGATGATCGCGGGCGCCGGCCTGTTCAAATCCAATGCCAGCGCCCTGTTGGGCCAGTTGTACACGGCACAGGATGCCCGCCGCCAAAACGGCTTCATGCTCTTTTATATGGGCATCAATCTGGGCGGCTTCGCCGCGCCCTATGGCGCCGGCACTTTGGGCGAACGGGCGGGCTGGTCATGGGGATTTCTGGTTGCCGGCATCGGCATGCTGATCGGCCTGCTGGTGTTCTTGTGGCTCAGCCGCGGCCGTTTCCCAAAATTCGTCAAGCCGGCCGCGGCCGAGAAGGCAAACCGGAGCGGCGCCTGGCGCGATCCCAGCACCCGCCTGGTCCTGATCATGATTTTCTTTGCCGCGATCTACATGATCGGGCAGCAAACCTATGCCGGTGTGATGAACCTGTATGTCCATGACCGCGTCGCAAAGACAGTGTTCGGTTTTGACGTGCCCACCACCTGGTTTCTCTCGCTCAATCCCCTGATCGTGATCCTGGGCGGCCCGCTGGCGTCCAAATTCTGGTCGATACGCGATCAAAAGACCCACAGGCTTACCGCCATCAACAAAATCCTGGCCGGCACCCTGTTGATGGTGCTGTCCTATGTGCTGATGACGGTGGTGGATTTACAGGCCGGACAGGAGCTGGTGGCGCCGGTCTGGATCGTGATTTTCTATGTGATCATCACCCTGGCGGAATTGTGCGTTTTTCCCGTCGGCCTCGCCGAGATCAGCAGACGGGCGCCGCAGCAGATCATGGGCGTGCTGATGGGACTTTGGGTCTTCACCATGGGTTTCGGAAGCCTGAGCGCCGGCTGGCTGGGCGGCAGCCTGGCCGACCAGCCAAGCTGGATCATGTTCGCGGTTTTGGCGGTCGGCGGCGCCATCAGCGCGGCGGTGCTGTTCCTGGCTGAACCGGTGATCCGCCGGCGGCTGGCCCGGACCTGACCGCCGCCGTCACCAGGCCGCGGCTTGGCCATCCTTGCGATGATCGGTGCCCGCCCGATAGGTGCCGTTGACCGGCTGCTGTGATGCCGGCGACGGATCAGGCTTGGCTTCCTTGGGATCCGGTGTGAACAGGACGGCCTGAAATCCGCCCACGATGGAGCCGTTTTCCGGCATCACATTATGCCCCATCGCCTTGAGCTTGGGGCCCACCAGCTTGGCGAGCTGCGATTCCATATAGAGGGTGTTGCTGATCTGGTCGTGACGGAACCGCGCCATGTCGGTGGAGGCCTGAAGATTGGCGCCCAGATCGACCATGTTGACCACCATCTGGGCGTGCCCCTGGGCCTGCATGTCGCCGCCCATCAGCTGGAAAGCCATCAACTGGCCGTCCATGCGCGTACCCTGCATCAGGAAAGCGGCCGCCAGGGTATTGAACGGACGCTTATGCGGCGCAATGGCATTGGGACTGGCCGCATCCAGGCTGAACAAGCCGCCGCGATTGTGCAGCAGAAAGCCGTAACCCGGAACGGTGATGCCGGATCCGAAACTGGAGAAATTGCTGTTGACCCAGGAGACCATATTGCCCCAGCGGTCGGCGGCGGAAAGCACGATGGTGTCGCCACTGCCGCTGCCCTTGCCCGGTTTGGTGTCCGAAGCGCGGCCGGGATTGATCTTGCCGCAAAGGCCTTGGGCATGCTGCGCGGTGAGCACCGCCTTGACCTTGTCCTTCTGGCCGGGATTGAAATTGGGATCGCCATTGATGGCGATCATGTCGGCATAGGCCAGCTTCTTGGCTTCCACCACCATGTGCCAGTAACGCGCATCGGTGGGGCCGAGCGAGGCCATCGTCTGTCCCGGATAAACCGTGCCGACACAGGCGCCCATGATATTGAGCATCTCATTGGCGGCGAAGCCCTGACTGGGCGGCGGCAATTCCGCCAGGGTGAAACCGTGATAGCTGCTCAGCACCGGTTCGACCCACTCGCCTTTATAATCGGCGAGGTCCTTGAGGGTCATGGTGCCGCCCAGCGACTTTTCCTTGGCGACAATGGCCTTGGCGATGTCGCCCTTGTAAAAGGCGTCGCGGCCCTGGGCCTGAAGCAGCCGGAACGCCTTGGCGAGATCGGGATTGCGGAAAATCTGTCCCGCCTTGGGCTGTTTTCCGTCGATGTACCAGGCGCGCACCGAATCCGGATCCACCTGGGTGCAGCAACGCGAGGGATCGGATGGGTTGGGACCCAGGCCATTGGGAAGCTGCCAATCGAAGGCGGCGCGCTCGGTCAGGGGAACGCCTTGGCTGGCATAGGTCGCGGCGGGTTCCAGTACCTCCTTGAAGCTGCGGGTGCCGTATTTCTCCAGCACTTCCTGCCAGCCCCAGACCGAACCGGGCACGGTGGCGGCCAGGATGCCGCGCAACGGCATGCCGGAGCCCGGCCCCCAATTGGCGGGATCGCGGGCATAGCCCTTGGAATTCATGAAGGCGATGGTGGCGCCGCTGGGCGCCTTGCCGCTGGCGTTCAGCACATGCAGCTTCTTGTCCTTGGCGCTGTAGATGATGGCGAAAAGATCGCCGCCCATGCCGACATTCATCGGTTCGGTGAGGTTGAGCACCGCGGCCATGGCCACCGCCGCATCCACCGCATTGCCGCCCTTGCGCAGAATATCGAGCCCCGCCTGGGCCGCCAGCGGCTGGCTGGTGGCCACGATTCCGTTGCGGCCCATCACTTCGGAGCGCCCCTGAACCATCCAGCCTTCCGCGCGGTCGCCATGCACCGCCTTGCAGGCCGCGGGATTGGCCGAGCCGGAGTTGCAGGTGGAGGTCGCGAGCTGCGCCTTGGGTGCGGCGGTCGCCAGCAGCAAGGTGAATCCGAAAGCCGACAATCCTGTCGCTGCGCGCTGCAACCTGTTCATTGCCACCCCCGGCTTGGCTCACTTAGAAGCCCGATAGTGAGAGAGGTGCAAAGGCGTGTCGAGCCCCGTTGCCGGGCAAGCTGATTTTTCAACGGGAAAAAACCGGCAACCGCCCGCCTCCTAAAGCCTAGGATAAGCGCCTGTATTGGCTTGCCGTTTCGTTCGAACGCCCCGCGTTAAGCCGGTTATTTCGCCCAACGCAGGACCAAGGGATCAAGCCGCCGCGCGGTTTCGATAAGGCCCGCGCGGATGGCGGGATGCAGCGGCACCAGGGGATGGCGAACCGCGCCGGATCGAATGACACGACCCTCCTCCATCAGGATTTTTGCCGCCTGCAAGCCGCATTGGCGATTTTCGTAATTTATCAACGGCAGCCAGCGGGCATAGGCTTCCGCCGCCTCCTCGCGCCGCCCGGCAAGATAAGGATCGACGATCATCCGGATGCCGTCGGGGTAGCCCGCGCCGCTCATGGCGCCCGTGGCGCCCGCCTCCAGGTCGGGAAAAAGCGTAATGCCTTCCTCGCCGTCCCAGGGACCCTCGATCGCATCGCCGCCCAGGCGCAGCATTTCGCGCAGCTTGGCCGCGGCCTGCGGTACTTCAATCTTGAAATAGGTCACATGCGGAATCTCCCGGGCCATCTTCACCAGGAAAGCCGGGGACATGGCGGTGCCCGCCATGGGAGCATCCTGGACGATGATGGGAATGGACACCGCTTCCGAGACAATGCGGAAGAAGTCGTAAATCTGCTGCTCTCCCACACGAAGGGTGGCGCCGTGATAGGGCGGCATGATCATCAGCATGGCGGCGCCCGCCGCTTGCGCCCGTCGGCTCCGCTCGGCGCATATGTGTGAGCCCATATGGGTGGTGGTCACGATCACCGGCACCCGGCCCGCGACATGATCCAGCACCGTTTCCATAACCAGATTGCGCTCGGAATCGTCGAGCGTGAACTGCTCCGACCAGTTGGCCAGAATGCAGATGCCGTGGGCGCCGGAATCGATGATGAAATCGATGCAGCGGCGCTGGCCCGCCAGATCGAGTTTTCCGCCCGCATCAAAAACGGTGGGGGCGACGGGGAAAACGCCCCGGTAAGGTGCCGATTTCACGATAATGTCCTCTGTTGTTGAAGGTTCAACGCAAGCCCGAGCGCGTCCGGTTTTCCTCGCCCAGCATATAGGCCTTTTTGGTCTCGAAATCGCGCGAAATGCCGATGATCATGAATTCCAGGCTGGTCTTGCCGTTCGCCGCGAACGCCCGGCTTTCGCCCAGGCCCGCCGGAACCGCATCCCCGGCACGGATTTCCACCGTCTCGCCGCCGATGGTGGCGGTGCCCTCGCCGCTCATCACATAATAGACCTCGGCCATGTCCGGCTTGGCATTGGGCCCCGCAGTGACGCCGGGCGGCAGCACCAGGTGATCGACATAAGTCCAGCTGCTGTAAAAAGTGGACGGATCAAGGCCGCGATGGAACATCGCCGTGCCCTTGCCGCCGTCGAAATTGGCGACCGGTCTGTCCAAGGATTTGCTCAAATTCATATGGATGAATTGGGGAATTGTGTCCTTGGGGGCGCCGACCCGGCCATCGTCCAGGTTGAAGGCATCGTAGAAACGCGGCAGCAACCCGACATTGATATTCATCCATTGCACCGGCTTGCCCGACTGATTGGTGATGGCATGGCTGTGGCCCAACCGCGCCACCGCGCCCGCCGGTCCCTTGAGGGTCGAGGTCCGGCTGTCGATGGTGTATTCCGCTTCGCCGTCCAGAATGACGAACATCTCCTCGCAATAATTGTGGAAGTGCGCGCCAATACCACCGCCCGGCGGCAGCACGCCGCGATGCAGGAAGAAGAGATTGACGCCCAGATTGAACTTGGGCGAATTCGGCCGTGTGTCGAACAACGACATATAGTTCATGGGACCGGAACCGTTATGGACGGTCGGATGCGGCGGATAGTCGGGGCCCGCGCCATGGGAGATGCGTTGCGCCAGGGGGACATGGGTGCGCGAAAGCGGACTGGAGGCGTTATAAGGATCGACGGGCAAAACCATGCCCGGCACCTGCGCCAGCGCAACCACCGGCATCAGCGCCAGCATCCCCGTCAACACCATTGCCTTCGACATGCTGCCCCCCGTTATTGTCTGACAACAAACATATAGCAGTTCCCGCGTCCTTGCGCGGCCGTCCCGTTCGCGAAGTGAAAAAAAGCGTGCGGCCGACGCGCATGCTCCAAACGGAGCGAAATCGATGCCCTCCAAAACCCCGGGCCTGGTCGCGCGCGTTAGCGGCCCTTTTTTCGCGCTTTGGGCGCGGCTTGCGCATGCTTGCCGCCCGAAATGATCCCGGGCCATTTGGGCGCGGTGGTGATATCGATCAAGGCCAGGTTCACCAATTGCGCCATCGCCTTGCGGGCGGCGGACGGGCTTCCCGCCTCGATCGCCTTGAAGACCCTGCGATGATCCGGCACCGGGTCGCGCTTGAGCGGTTCGTGACGCTGCTTGAAAATAGTCGACCAGCTTACCGCCGCGTTAATGCTGGACGTCATGGAGGCAAGGAAGGCATTGCCCGAGGCTTCCAGCAGCGCAGTATGAAACTGCTCGTCCGCGTCGCGCCATTCCTTGGAGGTCGTCTTGTAACGCGACATGACTTCAAGCGCCGATGCCATGGTCTGGATCTGGCCGGCATTGCGGCGCTCGGCCGCCAGCGCGGCGGCCTCCGGCTCGACCATGTTGCGCATCTCAAACAGGCTATAGACCAGAGTGTAATCCGGCTCGATCTGGAAGATCCAGGACAGCACGTCGGGATCCAAGAGATGCCAGGCGGTGCGGTCATTGACGCGCGTGCCGGCCTTGGGCTTGGAATGGA
>CBHTTW010000014.1:0-20099 GCA_966096025.1 uncultured Alphaproteobacteria bacterium
GTTGGATGTCATAAACACCGTCGGTCTTGGGCTCATAGCCCGAGCTGCGCAACCGGTTGCGCAGGATGATGGTGTTGATGCCGAACTGGAAGAAATACGGAACGGGATCGGCGCCTTCCAATCCCACCACCAAGGTGCTGTGGCCGCCGCCGGGCGCCAGGATGATGGCGGTGCCGGTATTGTTGCCGCCGCCCGCCAGATGCACTTCGATGGAAGGGTTGTGGATGTTGACGATCCGCTGCACCCGGCCCGGCACCACCGGGTCCATGGTATAGACTTCCGCTTCATTGACCCGCTTGGCATTCAGAAACGGCGAACCCGGCGGGAATAGCGGCATCACGATGCCGCCCGGCAATAGAGCTTGCGGTGCATAGGGCGCCTTGGTCACCGGCGCGGGCTTGGGCACAGCCTGGGGCGCGGGGATCGGCGGCAGCGGCGTTTGCGCCGCACAGGGCGCGACCAGCGCGACGGTCAAAAGATTGGCGATGAAGAATTTGCGCATGCCCTGCCCCGTTTTTTATCCTGTTTTTCGCGGCGGAGTGTGGATCAGGCCAGCGTCCGCCTCAAGCCGGTTTTGACTTAAAATGGGCCGGTTTTGGCGGACTTTTCTGGGGTTAAGCCGGCTTTAACGCGAGAGGCCTATCCTGGGACTTGCGCGAAATGCGGGTTGAGCAAGCCGATGTTCCTGGAGACCCTTCCTGTAGGTGCGATCTATCGCGGCAAAGAACGCCGCGCCTATCCGCGCCAGGTCATCGATGAGCATGGCGAGCTGATCATTCCCGGCGAAAACATGATCTTGCCCTGCCGGGTGGTGAACATTTCCGTCGGCGGCGCCAAGGTGATGTGCGACGCGCTTCCTCCGTCGGGCTCCAAAATAACCTTGGTGATGAGCAGCGGCAAACGCTTCGAAGGCATCACCACACGCTATGGCAAAGGCGAGCTGGGCCTTAAGTTCGACACACAAGCCGCGGACTGACAGCCAACGTCTTATTGTTGACGCGGCGGCAGCGTTTCCCGGTCGAATATGGCTTGCTGCTCCGGCGACAGGACCGCGTAAAAGCTTTTGAGAGCATTGGCGCGGCGCTCGGTGGCTTCCAGTTCCGCCCGCATCATCTGGATCGATAGATCGAAACGCTGCGGCGCGCGAAGTGAGCCCATGCGCTCAAAGGCATTGCGCTGGCGCGCCTCTTCCTGCGGGTCCGGCTGGCTGGCCTGATCGAACATCCGCCAAGCCCGTTCCTGATCCGGACGCAGGCGCAAGGCATCGTGCAGATCGTCAACGGACTGGCCGGACTCCTGGGGCGGAGGCTGGCGGGGCTGGGCCGCGAGCGGACCGGTGACGCCCAGCAACAGAGCGAGAGTGAATGGAAGTTTGGTCATGGTGATAAAACGTTTGCTACTCATTTTGGCTCCTGAGCTGTGCCCGCTCTCATGGGCGGTATAGGGCCCCGCGCCGCGGCAAATCTAGCCGCACTTTACCATTCGCTCGAGTCGCAACGGTATAACTGCCTGTGTTTTCGCCTGCCGCGCCCATGACCGCCGCGCGCTGCACTGACGCTAGCGCGGCCCATGGGCCCCTCAAGTCGCTGTCGCGCGGGCGGGCTTGGCATTTGAAAGCGCCGCGACGCGGCGCTTTCAAATGGTGGGCGGTATAGGGATCGAACCTATGACCCCTTCCATGTCAAGGAAGTGCTCTCCCGCTGAGCTAACCGCCCCACCTGCCGGAAGGGGGCTTCTATAGCGTTGGGGTCCCAAAGGGGCAAGCGTGGCGTGACCGCCGCCGGAACCGGCCCCCTCGCCGGCTCCGGGCGGACGGCTTGGCTTTAACGTTCGTTGACCAGGCTGAAAACGATGGTCGCCAGGGTCTGGCCCGTCATGGGAACCCCGCTATTCAACGCGGGCCTATAGGTCCAATGCGCCTTGATCCATTGCTGCGCGGCCTGATCCATATCGTCGCGGCCGCTGGAGGTGACCACATCCGCCGCGGTGACCCTGCCTTCGGCCGACACGGTCAAGCGCAATGTCACTTTGCCTTCCACGCCCAGCCGCCGCGCGACGGGCGGATAGGGCGGAGCGGTGTGGGTGGCGGCGATGCCGGCCAGCGCACGATCGATCCCTCTTGCAGCTGGCGGATCGTTTGGAGTGAAACGCTCGAACGTGATTGATTTGTCGCCTCCAGATTTATCCGTCGTAAAGATCGGCTTTACCGGCTTTTCGTTTTCGATCTTTGTCGGGATTTTGGGTTCGGGCGGTTTTACGGGCTCGCCCATCACTTTTTCGTCTTTGATCGGGGAGACTTGGATATCGCGCATAACGGTCACGATACTGTGACTGGCAAGTCCGTAGATGAATAAGAGAACCGCGGCGCATTGCAGGGAAATTGCCAGTCCGGCATAGGGCAAACGGCACGGCAAACAACGCGCTTGGCTGTCAAGGCTGAGATGTGAGGGACGCTCCATAAGACCTCCATTTCAAGGGCCGGCGGGGTTGCCGGCCTGTGAAATGTTACGCTTGTTTTGTGCCTATGTTTATTGTATTTTATGATTGGCGGTCACTGCGAAAGCGCCGTGTTACCGCAGCTGGGCATTTGCGCGCCGCGCAAAGGAGCGCGCGCGGATATTGTCTCGCCAATTGTTGGTTGCAGGCGCGGCTTTGTTGCTGCCCGTGCAATTGCGCCGCTAAGCGGCGGCCAGCATGCGGTCGACTTCCGCCACGATTTCGCGCAGGTGAAACGGCTTGGAGAGCACCTTGGCCTGTTTGGGCGCGCCGGAGGCGGGATGCAGCGCCACCGCCGCAAAACCCGTAATGAACATGATTTTCAAGGTCGCGTTCAATTCGGCGGCGCGCTTGGCCAGTTCGATGCCGTCCATTCCCGGCATGACAATGTCGGTCAGCAGCAGATCGAAGGTGAAGCCCTGGATACATTCCCAGGCATCGCCGCCGTCGCCGAAATCGGTCACGGCATGGCCGGCTTTGACCAGCGCCGCCGCAAGGAACTTGCGTAGCGATTCGTCGTCTTCCGCCAAAAGGATATGCGCCATGCCTGCCCGCCTGCCCGTCCCGTATAAAAGCTTATACAGGGGCAAGCTGTAAACGTTGGTTAACGGGATAGCTTGCCAGCCCGGCGGCCATGGTGTGAACTTTGGCTGCGGTAAAGAGTCCCCGCCATGGCCCCCGAGACCCCATCCGGCCCCCAAGCCAGCCCTTTTTGCCTGGACCGCCCGGCGCGCCAGAGCGTGCCCTTCCTGTTTGCCTCGCCCCATTCCGGGCGGCGCTATCCCGCCAGCCTGTTGGAGCGCAGCAGGCTGGATTCCACCACCCTGCGCCGCTCGGAAGACGCTTTTGTCGATGAGCTGTTCGCCGGGGTGGTTGGTTTGGGCGCCCCCTTGCTCGCCGCCCATTTCCCCCGCGCCTTGCTGGACGTCAACCGCGGCATGACCGAGTTGGACGCGGGCATGTTCGACGGCGAGCTGGGCGTGCCGGTGGACGCGCCCGGTCCACGGGTGGTGGCGGGGCTTGGCGTGATTCCACGAATCGTGCGCGACGGCGCGGAAATCTATCGCGGCAAACTCGCCGGCTCCGAAGCGCGGGCGCGGCTGAGCCAATTGTACCAGCCCTATCACCGTGCCCTGGCCGACCTGATGGAGGAAACTTACGAGAAATTCGGCGTGGCGGTGCTGATCGATTGCCACTCCATGCCCTCGGCGCTGTCGGTGCCCGATATCGTTTTGGGAGATCGCTACGGCACATCCGCCGCCGCGCCATTGACCGCAAGGGCGGAAGTCGCCTTGACGCGCGAAGGTTTTTCGGTGGCGCGCAACACGCCCTATGCCGGCGGCTATACCACGGCGCTGTATGGCCGGGTTGCCTCGAATTGCCATGCGCTGCAAATCGAGATCAACCGCGCGCTTTATCTGGACGAAGACCGAATCGTAAAAAAAGCCGGTTTTGAATCCGTGCGCACGCGCCTGATGCGGGCGATGCAAGGCTTGATGGCCATTCCGCTGTCCCAGCTTGGCCGGCCCGACTCCCTCCCCGAAGCCGCCGAATAACTCCCCCTTTTTCGTGCAGTTCTTGCCTTAGGGATTTTAGTCGCTGGGCACGAGCGCCGAGCGACGTGGACGCTCCTTTTGCGCCAGGGATTTTGTGACCTGAGCAGGAGCGGGGGAGCGACGTGGGCTTAAATGCCCATGAGCGACCCCGCGACGAACTCAGGGCGCAAAATCACGGCGCAAAAAAAATGGCCGCTCCGAAGAGCGGCCAAGTTCAGGGAGGAAACGCCCAGGAAGGGCGGCGGCATCGAAGGACGATGCCGCACCGCAACAATATGACCAGGTTCCGCCGGAGGTGCAAGACACAAAGTATAACTGTTCTAGACAAAACGCCGCAGAAAGCCTGGAAAAATTCGCATAACTGCCATGTTTTTGATCCGACTGCCGCCTCCTTTGGCAAATGTGCAGTGCAACAAGTGCCCTGGCTGGTTAACGTGGCGGTTTCATCACACTGTCGTCATTGCGCAACAAAAGATTCGTGCGAAGCGGTTATCCCCCGCCTGAACAAGGCTGGAGACACCCGATGGCCGAAGTTGCGTGGTTCGAAAATGCGCTGGGCGCTTTTGTACCGCCCCGCGCCGCCGCACCTGCCCATACGGCGATAGACACGACACTTTTCCGGCGGCATCGCACCATCTTCATCTCCGACACCCATCTGGGCACGCGCGGCTGCAAGGCCGAGGCACTGGCGGATTTCCTGGCGCACAATGACTGCGCCACGCTGTTCCTGGTCGGCGACATTGTCGACGGCTGGCAGATAAAGCGCCGCTGGCGCTGGACCGGGGCGCAGAGCGAGGTGGTGGCGCAGATCCTGCGCAAGGTGGATGCCGGCACCAGGGTGATCTTCGTTCCCGGCAATCATGACGAGTTTGCCCGGCACTATGCCGGCAGGCTGTTCGGCGGAATCGAAGTCTTCAACGAAGCGATCCATGAAACCGCCGATGGCAGGCGGCTATGGGTGCTGCATGGCGACCGCTTTGACGGGGTCATCACATGCGCCAAATGGCTGGCGCATCTGGGCGACCGGGCCTACGGCATGGCGCTGCGCTGGAACGATCTGTTGTTCGCCGTGCGCAAACGGCTGGGCCTGCCCTATTGGTCGCTGTCCTCCTGGCTCAAGCACAAGGTCAAGAACGCGGTCGAATATATCTCCCGCTTCGAAGAGGTTGTGGCCGAGCAGGCCAGGCTTCGGGGCGTGGACGGCGTGGTTTGCGGCCATATCCACCATGCCGAGATCCGCAAGATCGGCGATGTCCTCTACATGAACGACGGAGACTGGGTTGAAAGCTGCAGCGCCCTTGTCGAAGATGCCCGCGGAAATATGGAGATTCTTCGCTGGGCAGATCCTTCGCAAAGATACAGAACCGGACGGCGCAAAGAGATACCGGCTGGTTTTGCCGGCGCTGCCAAAGCCGCGCCTGTACCCGCGTAGAACCAGGCGCCTTCAGCCCGGACCGATACCGGGCATGGCGGCCCATTTGAAGATCATGATCGTGACCGACGCCTGGTCGCCCCAGGTCAATGGCGTGGTCCGCACCTTGGAGACATTGGGCAAGGACCTGGCCGCTCTGGGTCACACGGTGCGCTATATAACCCCTTTGGGCCGGCGCACCTTTCCGCTGCCCACCTATCCCGAAATCCGTCTGGCTTTTTTTCAGCGCCGCGCCCTGATGCGCGAGATACGCGCTTTCGCGCCCGACGCCATCCATATCTCCACCGAAGGTTCGCTCGGCCTGACCGCGCGGCGCATCTGCCTGAAGCATGGCATCGCTTTTACCACCGCGTTCCACACCCGCTTCGCCGAATATGTCCATGCCCGCGCGCCCGTGGTGCCGGAACGGTTGATCTGGCGCTGGCTGCGCTGGTTTCATCGTCCGGCCAGCGCGGTGATGGTGGCGACCAACACGCTGAAGCGGGACCTGGCGGCGCATGGTTTCAAGAATTTGCGCCTGTGGTCGCGCGGCGTGGATATCGAAAAATTCCATCCCATCGCCGATGCCCGCCTGCCTTATGAAGGACCGATCTGGATCAGCGTCGGGCGGGTGGCGGTGGAAAAGAATATCGAGGCCTTCCTGGCGCTGGACATTCCCGGCACCAAGGTCGTGGTGGGCGATGGTCCGGCAAGGGGGGCGCTGGCGCTGAAGTATCCGCAGGCGAAGTTTCTGGGCAACCTGAGCGGAGAAGCGTTGACCCGCGCCTATGCCGGAAGCGATGTCTTTGTCTTTCCCAGCCGCACCGACACATTCGGTCTGGTCACCCTGGAGGCGCTGGCCTGCGGCCTGACAGTGGCCGCCCATTCGGTGGAAGGCCCCCGCGATGTGGTAGGGCCCGAAATCGAGGGGGGCACGGATGTGGCGGTTCTGGACGAGGACCTGCGCAAGGCCTGCTTGGGGGCGCTGGAGCTTGCCAGGCATCCCAGAGGCCTGACCCCCAGGGCTTTTGCCGAGCGCCATTCCTGGCGGGCCTGTTCCCTTCAGTTCCTGCACAATATCGCGGTCGAGCCCGACCCCAATTGACCCTGGATCAGGCGCTAACCCCTTTTCGGGACAGGTCTTATCTTAACCCCTGGGCTGGGCTAGAAGGACGCTGAAAGGTTCCCTCGCCCTATGGTCCCGTCCAACCGCCTTACGGCCCGCGAGTATGCCTTCCTCGGCCTGGCGCTGCTGTTCTGGGCGGGGTTTGTCATCCTGCTGGGCAAGGATACCAGCTGGGATTTCCGCAACTACCATTGGTACGGGCCCTACGCCTTTTTGAACGGCCGCATGGCCATGGACGTGGTGGTGGCGCATCAGGGCAGCTACTACAACCCCTATCTCGACCTCCCCTTCTACTGGCTGGCAACCCATACCAGGGCCTGGATCGCGCTCGGCGTGCTGGGCGCGGCCCAGGGCGCCAATCTTGTCCCGCTTTATCTGATCGCGCGTTCGGCCTTGCGGGTGAATGTCGCGTTCGCCGACATCAAGATCATGGCGGGCGTGCTGTCGCTTCTGGGATTGGTGGGCGCGCTGACCCTGACGGAATTCGGCACCACCTATTACGACAATGTGATGAGTGTGTTTGTGCTCAGCGGACTAGCCATCCTGGTGCTCAACCGCGAGGCACTTGCGCGCGGACCGCTGGGCAAGGCGGCCGCCATCTCGGCCGCGGCAGGCTTGATCACCGGCATGGCGATGGGCCTGAAATTGCCGGAGATGCCGTTTTGCGTGGGCTTCGCCGCCGCCTTGACCGCCCTGGGCGGCGGCTGGAAGCTTCAGGTCGTGCGCTTACTGGCGGGCGGGGTGGCGGGCGCGATCGGCATGCTGATCTTCAGCGCGCCGTGGATGCTTTACGTCTATCACCTCACCGGCAATCCGCTATTTCCCTATTTCAACGATTACTGGAAGTCGCCGCTGGCGCTTGAGGCACCCTACCGGGACTTGCGCTTTGTGCCGGCCTTCCGCCCCTGGTGGCAGCAGCTATTCTTCCCTGTCCTGTTCACCCTGGATTGGCATGTCGCCAACGACCTGCCAAATCAGGACATCCGGATCATGCTGGCCTATCTGCTGGTGATTGCCGCCGGCTTTGTGTGGCTGTTTCGGCGCCAGAGCCGAGATCCCCTGATCGACCAGAAAACCACCGCCATCCTGTTCGCTTTCTTTGCCGCCAGCTATTTTGCCTGGCTGAAATTCTTCGCCATCTACCGCTACATCATTCTGTACGAAATGCTGGCGCCGCTGTTGATCATCGCGGCGGTGGGACTTTTGCCGCTGACACGGCGAAGCCGGTACCTGGCATTGGGGGGATTGTGCGCCGCCTGTCTCCTGGTCGCCCGCAGCGACTTTCTGGAACGCGCGCCGGTCGAGGACCCCTATGTCCAAATGGCCCTGCCGCCCATCCCTTCCCCCGACAAGACCATGGTGGTGATGACCGGGGACGCGCCCTTGGGCTTCATCGCCACCACCTTGCCGCCGCAAATATCGGTGCTCAGGATCGACGGCTGGATGGTGCAGCCACGCGACGGCTCCGGATTGACCAAAAGCATGAAACGGCGGGTGGCGGCGCACATGGCATCGGGCGGCGATCTTTATCTTATCGCCGATGCCGGTGACATGGGCCGCGCCCGCGATGCGCTGGCCGATTACCGGCTTGCCATCCGCTGGCCGGAATGCCAGCAATTCGATACGAATATCACCGGCACCTATCAATGGTGCCCGCTGGCCAGGAAATAAGGGCAAAACCGCGTGAAGGTCGCCGTACTGGTACCCTGCTATAACGAGGAAGCGGCAATCGCCAAGGTCGTCGCGGATTTCCGCGCCGCTTTGCCGGAAGCCGCGGTCTATGTCTATGACAACAATTCCAAGGACCAGACCAGCGCGCGGGCGCGCGAAGCGGGCGCGGTGGTGCGCAGCGAAACCCGCCAGGGCAAGGGCAATGTGGTGCGCCGCATGTTCGCCGATATCGAAGCCGATATTTACGTTCTGGTGGACGGCGACGACACCTATGATGCGGGCGCCTCGCCCCGCATGATCGCGCAGATGATTGCCGATGGCGCCGACCTTTTGACGGCACGCCGCATTCATACCGATGCCGCCGCCTACCGTCCCGGCCATGTCTTGGGCAACCGCATGCTGACCGGCCTGACCGCCTTGCTGTTCAATGTCCATCTTTCCGACATGCTGAGCGGTTACCGCGTCTTTTCACGGCGCTTTGTGAAATCCTTTCCCTTCACCGCCGAGGGTTTCGCCATCGAGACGGAGCTGACCGTCCATGCCGTGCGGCTGATGATGCCGATGGCCGAGATGGATACCCGCTACAAGGAAAGACCGGTCGGTTCGGTCAGCAAGCTGAACACGTTCCGCGACGGTTTCCGCATCCTGGGCACCATCGGCTATCTGGTGCGGGAGGAACGGCCGCTCGTCTTCTTCGCAACCATCGCGCTGATCTTCGCCGCAGCCGCGACCCTGATGGGGGCGCCGGTGGTTTCGGAATATCTCCAGACCGGACTGGTGCCGCGCCTGCCCACCGCGGTTCTGGCCACCGGCTTGATGGTGATCGCCTGCCTGTCGCTGACCTGCGGATTGATCCTGGACACCGTGACCCGCGGCCGCTGGGAAGCCAAGCGGATGGCCTATCTCGCCATACCCGGTCCGCAAGATCGTCCGTGAAAAAATTTCTGGCGGCCCTGTCGCGCTTTTCCTTCCTGCGCTTTGCGATGATCGGCGCGCTGGGCATGCCGGTCGATTGGATCGTGCTGCATGCCGCGATCGATGCGGGTGTGGCGCGGGATGGCGCGCGCCTGATCGGCTGGCTCTGTGGCGCAACCTTCACCTGGCTGGGCAACCGCTATTTCACCTTCGCGGGCCAACGCGCCCATGGCAAAGCGATCGTCCAGGAATGGCTGCGTTTTCTGGGCGCCAATTCCGTCGGCGGCGTGGCCAATGTGGGAACATTCTTCCTGCTCACCCATTTCGCCTCTTCGCCCTTCAACGATACCAACCTGGCTTTTGTTTGCGGCGTGCTGGTGGGGCTGGTGTTCAATTTCACCTTGTCGAAAAAGCTGGTGTTCAAGGGACCGATATAGGGCTCGCCGGCATCACCGGCGGTGGGCGGGCCTTCCGGCGCGACCATAAAACAGGAGCGACCGGAAACCCGGAGCGGACGCGAAGCGTTCGCGCAGGGCCTTCCGGCGCGACAATGAAAAAAGGCGCGGGAAACACCCGCGCCTTTTGTCGTTGATTGGCCTACCTGACGACTAACGAGCCGCCAGGGTCCAGAGATGGGCGATCATCGCGTCCTTCTCGGGGGTCTTCACCTTGGCAAAAGCCGCCCGGGCTTCGGCTTTCTGGCCGGCCGCAAGATAGGCCTGGCCCAAACGGATCTGGCCATTGGCGGCATCCTTGAGCGGCTTCTTCAGGCCGTTCTGGATCACGCCGATCGCGTCCTTGGCCTTGCCCTCGCCGATCATGTTTTCGCCAACCGCGACCAGATCGTCGCCTTGCGGGGCGGCATTGGCGGCAGCCAGGGTTTTGGCCGCAGCAGCGGTATTGGCGGCAGCCTGCGCCTTGGCGCCATTCAAGAGACGCATGGAGCGGTCGTCCGTCAGCAACTTGGCGGCGACACCCTTTTCCATCGCGGCCTGGGCTTCGGCGGCCAACTTGAACTGCAGCGCGAACTGCGCCAGCGAGATGTAGTCGTCCTTGGTGGTCATGGCGCCGGTCAACAGACGCAGGCGGTTGATGTCCAGGGTGTTGTGGTCGGACAGGCCGCGGGCGCGCTCGCCCAACTTGAGCAACAACTTCCAATGTTCCGCTTTGCCACCGCGGGCCACCAGCTGTTCCAGCGCCTGACGCTGGGTCGGCTCGTCGTTGATTTCATAGGCGCAGCGAGCCAGAAGTTCCAACGCCGTATCGGACCCGCCGAGGGTCTTGGTATAACGCACGCAACCGGCGAAATCGTTGCCCTTGTAATAAGCCTGGCCGACGATCAAAGCCGACTGCGCATCCAGAGCATTCATCTTCTTGAGAATTTCGCCGTCCGCGATGACGTCCTTGTACTTGCCGGCATTGTAGTCGGTGGCGAACTTAGCCTTCGCGCCTGCCGGCGTGGAGGTGTCGCCGGAAGATACGGCGATGAAATTCTTCATCTGGTTGATGATCTGGGTATCGGCCGCCGTCTTGTTGGCCTGGCCTTCAGCTTCGTTCACCTTAGCCGCAGCGCCTTTCCAGTTCCCGGCCTTGGCCATGGTCTGGGCTTCCTGCAACAGGGCGCCGACATGGGCGCTCACCGTGGCCTGGGCCTGAGCCGGGACCGCCGGAATAAGAGTCACTGCAGCGGCAGTACCCAGAAAAACCGCCGCCACAGCGGCACGCAAAACACGGACAGTCATAACAAGACCTCTTTCACATCCATCATAAAAAGGGAAAAGCGTGCGGGGTTGCCGCACGCTTTGTACCCTGCGGCCATGACCCTCACAGCCTAATTATACTGGTCAATCCCGCTAAATCCAATATGGGTCGCGCCCAGGCGCTGGGCATCGGCCAGCACCACGGCAACGGCGTCATATTTGGCCAACCGGTTGGGATTCACATGGATTTCGTCCTGCTGATCGGACGGCTTTTTGCCGATGTCCGCGAAATAGGCATCCATCGTCGCCCGGTCCACCGGAGTGCCATTCCAGGTGATTGTGCCGTCGAAATCCACCCCGAGTTCCACCGTCGGCGGGATCACAAGCGGGGGCGTGGTGTTTCCGGCGGGCATATCCAGCTTCACCGCATGGGTTTGGATCGGCAGGGTGATGATCAGAAGCGTCAGAAGAACCAACATCACGTCGATCAACGGCGTGGTGTTCATTTCCACCATCACTTCGCCGTCAGCGGTACTCGAACTCATTGCCATGGCGAATTACCTCAATAGCTATTGGCGTCCAGAGCATGCGGTTCGGTGATGAACCCCACTTTCTGGATGCCTGCCCTTTGACAGGCCAGGATGACGCGGCCGATCGCTTCGAAACGCACATTCTTGTCGCCGCGAATATGCACTTCCGGCAACGGCTTGTTGCTGGCCGCCGCAGCCTTCAAGGCGGTAACGAAGTTGTTCAACATCGTCGGGGCATCGACCGGAACATTGTTGTAATAGGTGGTCTCGTCGGAGGTGACGGCGATCACGATATTTTCCGGCTTGGTCTGGGTGACGATGTTGCGATAGGTCGGCAACTGCAGGTTCACCGTCTTCAAGATCACCGGAATGGTGACCAGGAAGATGATGAGCATCACCAACATCACGTCCACCAACGGGGTGGTATTGATCGTGACGTTCAGTTCCGCTTCATCATCTTCGACGGCATGTTGGACGTCGATGGCCATGGTTATATCTCCGTATGGCTATCTCTAGCGCGAGCGACTACTTGCCCTTGCTGATGAGATAGGCCTGCAGGTCGCCCGCGAAGGCGCGCAGCTTTTCGGTGATCACCTTGTTGCGACGGATCAGGTAGTTGTACAGCAACACCGCGGGAACCGCGACGAACAGACCGATGGCGGTCATGATCAGCGCTTCACCCACCGGGCCGGCGACCTTGTCGATCGAGGCCTGGCCGGCGACGCCGATGCCGATCAGCGCGTTCAAGATACCCATGACGGTTCCGAGCAGACCGACGAAGGGCGAGACCGAACCGACCGAGCCCAAGAAGGCGATGCCGCCCTGCAGACGGGCATTGGCGTCTTCCAGCTGACGGGTGAGGGTCATGCCGATCCAGTCGCTGAGGCCGACCAGGGTGGTGCCGCCCTGCGAAGCCTTGAGGCCGGCTTCGGCGATGCTGCGGAACACGGAGGTCTTGGGCAGCTTGTCCACGCCTTCATTCAGGGTGGCGGAGGTCCAGAACTTCTTCTCGACCTGGCTCGCCTGGCTCAGAAGACGCTGCTGTTCGATCCACTTGGTGAAGAAGATGTACCAGGTGCCGGCCGACATGATGGCCAGCGCGATCAGGATCACCTTGGAGATCCAGTCGCCTTCTTCCCAGATGTGGCCCAGGCTGTACTGGTTGGGAATGGGCGCATCCGAAGGGGTGGCGTTGGCGGGCGCCGGGGTGGCGGCGGCGTCGGCAGGCGCCGGAGCAGCAGCGGCGTCAGCGGCGGGCGCGGCCGGAGCGGCGGCATCAGCGGCGGGCGCGGCCGGTGCGGCCTGGGCGTAAACCGGAGCAACGGCGCTCAGGCTGGTCATGGCGACGATAGCGGCGGCGATCGTCAGTTTCTTGAAGTTCATTTTTCTACTCCGTGGTAATCGATGAATTATGGAAGAGAGATTTTAGATTACTTGGCGTCCTTCAGGTCCCATTTGACCGATACGCGGGTCGAAACGGCCGTGGGAGTGCCTTGATTGGTCGGCGGCTGCCAGCGCCAGACGCGCTTGACATAATCGCAAGCGGCTGTGTCCAGACGCTCCGAACTCGAGGAGTTCAGGATTTTGCAATCGTCGACATTGCCCTGGGTGGTGATGTGCACCTCCATCAAGGTGGTGCCGGATTCATTCAAGCGCACCGAAATCGGCGGATAGGGCGGGATCGTGTGCGTGCGCATGATCGGACGGAGCGGATCGCTGGCGGCCACCACCGCCTTCGGCGGCGGAGCGGGCGGCGGCGGCGGCTTGACCGTCACCGGCGCGGGCGGAGGCGCGGCGACCTGGAACACCGGCACGATGGCGACCGGCGGCGGCGGCTTCACCAGATCCGGCGGCGGCGGCGGCGGCGCCTTCGGTTTTTCCGTCGGCGTATCGACGGTGGCCTTGATTTCCTGAAGCTGCTTCATCAACTCGCCCTGACTGAGGGCGGCGATCAAACCCATGATCACGGCAACGTGAATGCCGGCAACGATGGCAATACTACCGGCTCTGCTCGCGGCGCTCTTCTGGCCGATATTCAAATGATTTGGACGTTCCATGCGCTCCACTCAAAGACAAAAACCGGCACGCTTTGCCCGGTCCAACAATTTGTTTGAGACCAAGTATACCCATGACGACGCTCTATCATCGGCGCCTTATCAGGGTGCTTTTAAAGCAATCGCTTACCCTCTTTGCAAGAGGTATCCGATACGCAATTTGACGGAGCTCAGACCTTTGTCGTAGCAGAACGATAGGGGCCTTACGGCTCCTTTACAGTGTGAAGGTCTGCTGCAATTGCACATTTCGCATATGCAGCATCGGGCAATTTGTCCGTTAAGCCTCGGCACAACCGACAGAAATCGGAATTGCCCGCCAAATGTTATGACGCTTTCTATCGCCATCGCCAAAGGATCAGGCCGATGCGGAGGGGGTGCGGCCTTCCACAAGAGTTCCCTTGCGACATCTTCGCTACGGTCTTTTCCCGCGCGAAAAATTCGCGATGCTGGTCAAGCCACTTAACAGCACATTCGAGGGTCTCACTATGCGATATCTCCACACCATGGTGCGCGTGTCGGACCTTGCGGCCTCGCTGGATTTTTACTGCGGCCTGCTCGGACTGATGGAAGTGCGGCGCATGGAAAATGAAAAGGGGCGATTCACATTGGTTTTCCTGGCCACTCCGGACGACGCCAAGCGCATAGCGGACGGCGCGATCGAGAGTCCGGTGATCGAACTCACTTATAATTGGGACGAGCAAGGTTATGGCGGCGGCCGAAATTTTGGTCACCTTGCCTATCGCGTTGCCGACATTTACGCCATTTGCGAGAAACTCATGGCGGGCGGCATAACCATCAACCGGCCGCCACGCGACGGCCACATGGCCTTTGTGCGCTCGCCCGACGGTATCTCCATCGAGCTTCTCCAGGACGGCCATCTCGACCCCAGAGAACCCTGGGCCTCGATGCCGAATACGGGCGTCTGGTAACGCGATAGTTCGTAGCGCTGCCGTCAGCCGAGGCCGCTAGCGCCAGGATTTTTGGGACTTGGGCAGGAGCGTCGCGCGCAGCGTGCGAAAAGCACGTGAGCACGCGCGACGAACCCAAGGCCCAAAAAGACGGCGCTAGATACGGCCGAGAACCGTAATCATGCCCACTTGTGTAGTGGAGCCGTTGTCGCCGCGAATCCAGTCGTAATGCACGCCCACATGCCAGGTATCGGTGGCGGCGCCCAGGCTTAGACCCATGATGGCGTTGCCGGCGTCCGGATCGGGGCCGACAAAACTCATGGTGTTGCCGGCGGTGGCGCGGCCGCCGGTGGATTGGAAGGCTGCCTTTACGCTCACCGCCTGCTGCAGCAGATCGTAGCGATAACCCAGCCGCGCTTCCGGGGTGAGTTCAAAATTCCACATCGTGATCTTGGTCTTGAAATCTGCGCCCAAAGCGGTGCGGACCGAACTGGCGAAATAGGGCGCCACGTCCAGATTGAAGCCCGGACCGCCATTGGCTTCCAGATAGCCTTCCTCACGCAGGGTCATCGCATCCAGGCTGACATGCGGATCGATCTCGAAACCCTTATATTTCAGCATCACGCCGGTATTGGCGCCCAGCGCCAGCATGGCGCCGGGGCGGCGGCTGGTTGCGGTGCGCTGCAAGCCGCCCACCTGAAGGGTGCGGGTGCCTTCGAAATTGCCGTAGGCGGCGCTGATCTGGGTGTCGAGGAAGATGTTCTTGCCGCGCCAGTCGGTATAGCCGGACAGCATGTACCATTGGGTGTTGGTGCGGGTGCTGCGCGGCAGTTGCTGGGTCACATCGCCGCTATAGAAAGTGAAGGCACCGCCATACCAGCCATTGCGCGGACTGCCGCCGTCCAGGCCCAGGGTAAAGCCGAAGCCATGGTCCTTGTAGGAGGTCAGGGTGCCGTCGGCGGCGACGCGTCCGCGGTTGGAGATCTGACCGGTGAATTCCTCGCCCCACAGGGTCATGTCGCCCGCCACATTGGCGTAGCTGCGCAGCAGCCGCTGGCGCGCCGCGACCGGTCCGCTGGCCTGGTCGGTCAGCAGAATGGCGATCTCGCGCGTGCCGCCGGAAACGTCGGGCCCGAATTGCGAGAAGACCTGTTGGGCCTGCTGTTGCGAGGCCAGGATATTGATGCCGCTGCCCGCCACGCCGGGCGTGTTGTAGACGGTCATGCTGGTGGCGATGGTGGCGCCCAGTTCGCTGTCGGTGGCAAGGGCGCGGGCCGCGAAGGGAAACTGATTTTTGGCCTGGGCGGAAAGATTGAGTCCGGCCGCGCCGGTTACGGGATTGGTGGCGCCGATGGAACGCGGCAACAGACGAAGCGACAGCACCTGCTGGCCGCTGGGGTCGTTGTTGATGGCAAGCGGCGTGATGCCGCTTTCGGCGGGGGTTTCGAACAGGAACGGGGTGTTTTGGCCCAGCAGCGCATTCTGATTGGCCAGGGTCGTATCGACGATGACCGGCGCGCGGACCAGGGTGATGGTCTGGACGGTCGGGGCCGAGGCGGCGGCTGTGGTGAAGCCCGAGGAAATATAGCTGCCGAATTGCAGCGCCAGGGTGGCACCCGAAAGGTTGGCGCTGTTGGCCTGAACCACCGGATTCAAGCTGTTGAGATTTCCTTGCGAAATCGCCAGACCCAGCGTGCCGTTGGCGCCGACATTGAAGGTGGAGGCTTGCAGCGTGGTGGTGGTGTTGGCGACGAACAGCTGGCCGTTGGGATCCACTTGCACCGCCAACGCGCCGGCACCCGAATTGATCACGGCATTGACATAGCCGTAGCCGCCGATATGCAGGCTATGGCCGGTGCCGGCGCCGAAATCGATCAGGGTGGGCACGGTCAAGGGCGCCAGCCCGACGGTATCGTCGATAATCGACTGCCCCACGATGGCATACTGGGCCGTGGTGTTGCCCAGGCCGGTCTCGGGGTTGGCGGCCCCGCCGGCGCCGGTATTGCCGACATTCAGCGTGTTGCCGTTGCCCTGCGCGCCCATGAAAATATGGCCAAGGATGCGGCCGCTATTGTTGATCGTGACGCCGCCGGTGGTGCCCGCCGCAAGATTGATGGCGTTGCTGATGGAGCTTGTCACCGCGCTGACGCCGGGGATCAGAGTGGTGTTTTGCGACTGAATCAGCCCGGCATTGTTGATGGTCTTGAGAGTGCCGCTTTGGTCCAAGATGGCCTGGGAAACCAGGCTGAAGGGCCTGGTGACGGTGGCGATATCCTTGGACGGGGCAATCGTGCTGGTGTTTACGGTGGCGATGATGCTGGCATTCTGACCAACATTGATCAGCGGGAGATTCCCATTCACACCGACGATGACGCCGAAGGCGCTGCCGGTGCCGATGCCGTCGACGGAGGCAACGATTTTGGCGGCGGTAAGGCTGTTGGAGGTGATGTTTTCAGCCTTCAAGTCCAGTCTGGGCACGGTGGCGTAAGGGCCGATATACATGGCCGTGGCGGAGACAATGCCGTTGGCCGTCACGGTCTGCGAATTCGTCACGGCCTGGGCGCTGATGGTGCCGGTATTCAATAAGCCGCCGAGGGCGGTGTAGGAAACAGGCGTGGTGGTGGTGACATTATTCACCGTGCGGGTGACCTGATCGGTCCGCGCTTGCGGCGTGGTGTTGCAAACGCCGGTCGATACCGTGCTCAGGCAGGTGAAATAGGTCGAGGACGCGCCCTGAATGACGACAGTGGCCGTGCTGCGATCGGCATCGGTGGGCTGGCCGCTGATGGTACCGCGATTGATGAAGGAATAGCCGGGATCGATCGCGTCGATATCGGCGGTCACCGGACCCAGCACCACCGGACCGCGCGGCAACGCGCCGCTGGTAGTCACGGAAAGTGACGGATCGATCAGCACCACGGGAGCGGACGAGCTGCCCTGGACCAGGCCGGACGATTTGATCAGCGCCTGGGAAAGGTTGTTGGCGGTGCCAGGCCCGGTATTGATGATGCCGCCATCGACGCTGCCGCCGATGACCAGGGCGCTGCCCGCTTCCGGATTGCCGCGGGTGTTATAGAGCGCGCTGCCGATGAGGTTGATGGCCCCGGCATTGATCAGCGAGCCGCCCGAGGATGTGGGGCAGCTGAAGCCGGACGGTGCGCCGGTGTCGCTGGCGCAGGGATGGATGCCGCCCAAGGTCTGGACGCCGATCAGCCCCGGGCCGACGCCGGAAAGGCCGGACTGAATCACCAAATTGCCGTTCAGGGTGCCGTCAAGGTCCACCATGATGCTGTTGGAGGCGGTGGAATTGGTGGAGGCATTTTGGACGATGCCGCCGCCGCTCAGGAAGATATTGCCGGTGACCTTGGTGCCCTGGGCCAGAAGAAAGGCGGCCGAAGTATCGCCTTGAATGATAAGGGCCGACTGTTGGGTGGGAACGGTCTGTCCGGTCAATGTCAGGGCGTTGAGCACCGTCAGGTTGATGGGGCCGTAAAAGGTCTTGCCGCCCTGGATGACGATGCCGCGCTTGTCGGTGCCGGTGCCGCCCAGATCGATATTGCCGGTCGAGGTGAAGGAACTGACAAGGTTTCCATTGGTGGTGTCGATGACGACACCCAGGGCGCCGGATGTGCCGGTATTGGAAATCGCGCCGTTGTTGGACACGACATTGCTGGAATTGATGGTGATGGCCGCGATGTTGTTCTTGGTGATGTTGACGGCACCGGTGGCGTCGATGACGATATTTCCGGCGCTGGAGGTGACGAGCTCGGTGGAGGTCTGGGTGGTGATGTTGGTATCGGCATTGGCCGCGGCAACGGTCATGACCGCCGTCAGCAGGGCAGCCGCAGCAGCGGAAAGCATCAAACGGTGCTTGATCAACTCAGCCTCTTATAAATGTCGCCGGGCGGCGGCGCCGCCAGTCTCGGCATTGTCTTGTCGCAAGGTCCGCTCCCGGACCTTGGGCCGCACATCCCGCGCAGCCCCGCACCATTAACCCTTCGCCAAACACCCCGCCCCGGCCGCAGCCGAGGGCACGACGCTCCCGAGCCGCCTTTGTACCCGGCTATCGTCCCGGTTCAACAGCAATTTTTCGTCTCCCGGCCCGCCCGGGCGGGCAAATGTGCCTGTCTTAATCGGGTGTTAGCGGGCTTAAAGGCAAAATCCCTGTGAAAAAGCCTTAACGAATGAACCTTGCGCCCATGACACCGGCCCGGCACACCAGCTTCGCCAGGCTCACCCAGAAGGATGTGAGCGCCGCTGCCGCACGCCATGAAATGCTCCAAACCGGGCGCATGGGCGGGGCCCGGGCGGTTTTCGCCTTTTGCGACCTTTCCGGCCTGGACCTGTCGGGCCGCAACCTGGCCGATGCCGATTTTACCGGCGCCGTCCTGGAAGAGACCAATTTGGAGGGCGCCAAGCTGGATTCCGCCAGCTTCTTCGGCGCCGACCTGCGCCGGGCCAATCTGGGGGGCGCGTCCTTGCGCCGGGCCGACATGCGGGGCGCTTCGATGCGCGGCGCCAACATGATCGGCGCCGACCTGTTCGAGGCCGACCTGCGCGAAGGCACGATCGCGGAAAAGGACAAAAAGGGAAATCTCAAGCTGCTGCTGCACGATCTGGGCCCCTCGGAGCTGCCGGCCGCGATGATGAACTCCGCCAATCTGGAGCGCGCCAAAATGACCGGCGCCATCGCCGTCCAGGCCGACTTCACCGACGCGATGATGAAGGGCGTTCGCCTGACGCGCGCCAATCTGCGCCAAGCGCGGCTGACCGGCGCCAATCTGGAAAATGCCGACCTGTCGGGATGCAACCTGACCGGCGCCGATCTCGCGGGCTGCATCCTGGTTGGCGCCAAACTGGATTTCACCAGCACCCATGGCGCGGACCTCAGCAAGGCCTTGATGGAAGCCGCCGAACCCGACCAGGAAGATGTCGCGAACGTCGAAAACCTGCTGGCGGCCCATTCGCGCTGGGCGCAGACCGACGGCAGGGAAGGACGCCCCGCCGATCTGGCCGACCGTGATCTCAGACATATTCCCAACTTCTCCCGCTTCACCTTGACCGCCCTGATCGCGCCGAAAGCCTTGCTTTACGGCGCCAATCTGGAAGGCGCATCCTTGCAGGGTTCCAATCTGGCGGGCTGCGATCTGCGATCGGCCCGCCTTGGCGGCGCCGATCTGCGCGGCGTCAATTTTTCCGGTGCCCAGCTCAATCACGCCGATATGCGCGACACCAAACTGGGGCCGCTGTTGATCACCGGCGGCCGTCTGTTGCCGGCGCGGCTGGACAATGCCCAGGCGCGCTATGCCGATATGCGCGGCGCAGACCTTCGCCGCGCCCGGCTGTCGGGCTGCGATATGTCCTATTCCAACCTGATCGACGCCGATATGCGCGACAGTGAAATGCAGGGCGCGGATTTTTCCGGCGCGAAGTTGCCAGGACGCTTGGCCGAGGCCTTGGCGGCTTCGGTTTAAGCCGCCATCGCCGTGCTTTTGGCGCGGATGAATTGCGCCAAACGCGACAGAGACACTTTCGCCTCACTGCGGCCGGCATCGCTCTGAAACAGATGGCTCATGCCGTCATAGATTTCCACACTGACCGGCACATTGGCGGCCGCAGCGCGATCGCCCAGCTTGGAGGCGTCGTCGCACAATATCTCTTTGGATCCCGAATGCACCATGATCGGCGGAAAGCCGGTGAAAGGGGCATAGGCGGGCGAGGCATAGGCATCG
>CBHTTW010000015.1:0-20035 GCA_966096025.1 uncultured Alphaproteobacteria bacterium
TCGTCACCCTGGCGGCGGATCTTTCGGAATCCATCAATGTCGAGCATGGCAGCCTATGGGGCCATTACGACCCCGAAACCAATCCGCTGGGCACGCGCGTCAAGGCGGCGATCCAGGAAGCCGGCAATGTGGCGAGCGCCATCGGTCTTGTGAGCCAAAGCGCCAGCGTCGATCCGCATCAGTTCAAGGGCGTATGGGCTTTGAGCGGCACCTATGGCGCCTTCACGCCCTTGATGTACACGCCGGCGCGGGTTTGGAGCCAGCAGAGCCAGGACAGCCGCTTCCGCATGGGCGTGCTGCATATCCTGGTCGGCCATTCGGGCCCGGAAACGGCGGCCGACGGGCGCACCCATTTCGGCATCTTCGCGCCGCAAGTCTGGCGGCTGTTTCCCCGCGGCCAGGTCATTCACCTGAATTTCTGGGATTATAACGACGTCGCGCCGGCCTATTTTGCCGCCGCGCAAGTGGCGGCGCGCGATCCCAAGGTCAGCACCATCATCCTTGAAGTGGCGCGGCCGGACAATCCGGTGGCCGACCGCAACACCTTCGCCGACAAGGACCTGCTGGCCGCCGCCAAGGGGTTTTATGTCATCCGCGATTTTGCGCCGGGCCAGCCCAAACACGGTTATGTCATCGCCCAGGGCGCCAGCTCCACCGTCAATCTGGTGAAAATCCTGCCGCGCCTGGAAAAGGCCGGGATCAATGTGAAGGTGATTTCCGCCGTCAGCGAGGAATTGTTCGACCTTCAGCCGGAATCCTATCGCAATGCCGTTCTGCCGCCGCAGGCCCTGGTCGATGCCATGGTGGTCAGCACCGGAACGCGCCGGGTGATGCCGGCGCGCAATCTGGGCCCGCTGACCGATGCCTATTCGATGACGTCCGATTGGGACAATCAGTGGCTCACCGGCGGTCTGGAAGGCGATGTGATCGCGGAGGCGCATCTGGATCCCGAATCCATCTTCAAGGGAATCGAACGCTTCGCAAACGAGCGCGAACAGCGTCTGGCGAAACAGAAAGCCGCCTTCACCGCTTAGCGCGCATCCTTAAGGCGCCAACTTCTGTGCAAAGCCTGCCGGTTTGCTAGCCGGACTGCATACATATTGTGCAGCGCGGCAATAATTCTGTCTTATCTTTCAATAGTCTATTGCAACGCAAAAATTCCTTGGGCAAGGATTGAAGGCCGGGAGAAATCTTCGGCCGGGTCAAAGATGACCCATTTCAAATTCAGCGGAGCCTGACGGCTCCAATCCGGACAAAGGCGTCTGATCAGCGAGGCATCGCTGGCCAGGCGCCTTTTCTTTTTTGACTTCAGCCCAAGGCTGAAAAAAGGGGGACGTGAATGCGTGTTTTGTCGAAGCAGGGCCTGGCCGGCTTTGCCTTGTGTTTATTGGGTTCGACCGCGGCACATGCCGAACTGCCGCTGGTCGGCATCATCGCCCAGGGGCGCGCGGTGATCGATTTGCGCGCCCGCTATGAAACGGTGACGGATAACAGCAAGGCGTTTGACGCCAATGCCGGCACGGTTCGCGCCCGCCTCGGTTACGACACCGGCTATTGGAACAATTTGCAGCTGGGTTTCGACTTCGACCAGATCTGGAGCGTGGGCGGCGCCACCTACAACAGCACCCGCAACGGCAAGGCGGCCTATCCCACGGTCGCCGATCCGGCGATGACCGCGCTCAACCGCCTGACCCTGACCTATGCGTCGGACTTCGACACCAAATTCACCATCGGCCGCCAGCGTCTTCTGATCGGCAATCAGCGCTTTGTCGGCAATGCCGGATGGCGCCAGCATGAACAGACCTATGACTCGCTTTCGGCGGTCAACACGTCGATTGAAGACCTGACCTTTACCTACGCTTATCTCTATCGCGTCAATCGCATCGGCGGCCCGGCCGTTCCTTTGCCCTCCAATACCGCCGCCTCTTCGACCGGTCTGGCCAATTATTTCAAGAGCGACAGCCATGTGATGGACGCCGTCTATATCGGCGTCGATAACCTCAGGCTGGAGGCTTATGCTTTTCTGCTGGATCTTTCGGCGCCCGGCTTCGCCACCGCGCCGGCGCAGCTGACCGCCACTTCGCGCCTTTCCACCGCCACCTATGGCGGACGCGCCGATTACAGCATGGCGCTGGCCGAAGACGTCACCGGCAAGCTGACCGGCGAAATCGCGCATCAAACCAATTATGCCAAGAATCCCTTGTCGATCAGTCTCAAATATTGGCTGGGTGAGGGCAGTGTGACCTACAAGGGCCTGACCGGCCTGATCGGTTACGAAGTGCTGGAAGGCAACGGCACCATCGGCTTCGCCACGCCGCTGGCCACCTTGCATGCCTTTAACGGCTGGGCGGACATGTTCCTCACCACTCCCGCCAACGGCCTCAAGGATTTCTATCTCAAGGCTGCTTATGTCCTGCCGGCGGACTTCATCGAAATGCGCAGCCTGACCGCCACGATGTTCTACCACGACTTCACCACCGACAATCTCACCCAGGGCATCGGCAGCGAATGGGATGCCAGCCTGGAACTGGCGGTCGATGCCCAGACCTCGCTGCTGGCCAAATACGCCGCCTATCGCGGCGCCGGCACAGCCTTCGGCGGCTTCCCGGACAAGTCCATCTTCTGGCTGCAACTGGCCTACAAATATTGATCGCGGAGAAAAGTCATGACCAATAGCATCAAGAGTCGCCGGACCATTCTCAAGGGCGCGGGCAGCGCCGCGCTTCTCACGGCGGCGCGGAGCCTGGTGCCTGGCGGCGCCTGGGCGGCGACGGCCGACACACCGGAAACCACCACCGCCACCTTGGGCTTTATCGCCCTGACGGATTCCGCACCGCTGATCATCGCCAAGGAAAAGGGCTTTTTCGCCAAGTTCGGCATGCCGGACGTCAAGCTGGCGAAGCAAGCCTCCTGGGGCACCACCCGTGACAATTTCGAATTGGGCGGCGGCCATGGCGGTATCGACGGCGCGCATATTCTCACCCCGATGCCTTACTTGATGTCGGCGGGCAAGGTGACCAAGGGCGGCAAGCTGCCGGTCAACATCCTGGCGCGGCTCAACACCAACGGCCAGGCGATCTCGGTCTCCAAATATTATCAAAGCATGGGCGTGGGACTGGATTCTTCCAAAATGAAGGCCGCCTTTGTGAAGCAGCGCCAGAATGGCGTCGATCCCAAGGTCGCGGTGACGTTTCCCGGCGGCACCCATGATCTGTGGATGCGCTATTGGCTGGCCGCCGGCGGGATCGATCCCGACAAGGACGTTTCGGTGATCGTGGTGCCGCCGCCCCAGATGGTCGCCAATATGAAGGTCAAGACCATGGAAGCCTTCTGTGTCGGCGAACCCTGGAATGCGCAGCTGGTCAACCAGGGCATCGGTTTCACCGCTTTGACCACGGGCGAGTTGTGGCATGACCATCCGGAAAAGAGTTTCGCCATGCGCGGCGACTGGGTGGACAAGAACCCCAAGGCCGCCAAGGCGCTGACCATGGCGGTGATCGAGGCGCAGCGCTGGTCCGACAATCCGCAAAACCGCAAGGAATTGTGCGAGATCGTGGCGCGGCGGGAATATTTCAAGGTGCCGGTGGAGGACATTATCGGCCGCACATCCGGCGCCATCGATTACGGCACCGGCAAGAAGATCGAGAATTTCCCCTATTTGATGAAATTCTGGAACGATTTCGCCTCTTACCCCTTCCAAAGCCATGAGTCCTGGTTCATGGCCGAGGACATGCGCTGGGGCTTTCTGCCGCCCGATACCGACATCAAGGCGATGCTCAAGACCGTCAACCGCGAGGAAATCTGGCGCGACGCAGCCAAGACGGTCGGCGTCAAGGAGGCGGAAATCCCCAAATCCACCTCGCGCGGCATCGAGAAATTCTTCGACGGCAAGACCTTCGACCCGGACAATCCCAAGGCCTATCTGGCCAGTCTCAAGATCCGGAGGATTGCGTGACTATGACCATGGGCGAGATCGGCAAGCCGGCGCGGCTCAGGCCATGGCTGGCGGGGCTGCACCTTCAGGACAAGGCGCGCGATTGCGCCCTGTTGGTGGTGCCGCCGCTGATCACCATCGCTGTGCTGCTTGTACTGTGGCAAATGCTGTGCAGCCAGCCGGACGCCGCTTTGCCGCCACCCAGCAAGGTGGTTGCGGACACCTGGGCGCTGATCAGCGATCCCTTCTTCGACAATGGCGGCACCGATGTGGGGCTGTTCTGGCAGATTCTGGCCAGCCTCAAACGGGTCGCGATCGGCTTCAGCCTGGCGGCGGTTTGCGGCGTGGCCTTGGGTGTGCTGATAGGGCAAAGCAGTTTTGCCTATCGCGGGTTGGATCCGATCTTCCAGGTCCTGCGCACGGTGCCGCCGCTGGCCTGGCTGCCGATTTCGCTCGCCGCCTTCAAGGATTCCAATCCGTCGGCGATCTTCGTGATCTTCATCACCGCCATCTGGCCCATCATCCTCAACACGGCCGTGGGGGTGCGCCAAATACCGGAAGATTATCGCAATGTCGCGCGGGTGCTGCGGCTGAACGGCTGGGAATATTTCACCAAGATCATGCTGCCGGCCAGCGTGCCCTACATGTTCACCGGCTTGCGCATCGGGGTCGGGCTGTCCTGGCTGGCGATCGTGGCCGCCGAAATGCTGGTGGGCGGCGTCGGCATCGGCTTCTTCATCTGGGACGGCTGGAATTCCTCGCTGCTCAGCGAAATCATCCTGGCGCTGATCTATGTCGGCATCATCGGTTTTCTGCTGGACCGCATCATCGGCTTTGCCGGACGGCTGATCGCCGGCCGGCCGATCTAGGAGGCATTCATGCACGGTTATCTGACCATCGAGCAGGTGGGAAAGACTTTCGACAGCGGCAAGTTCACCGCACTGGCGAATGTCTCGCTGGGAATCGAAAAAGGCGAATTCGTCACCATCATCGGCCATTCCGGCTGCGGCAAATCCACCTTGCTCAATATCGTGGCGGGCCTGTCGCGCGCCACGACCGGCGCGGTGCTGCTGGACGGCGTGTCCGTCGATGAGCCGGGACCGGACCGCGCCGTGGTGTTCCAGAACCACAGCCTGCTGCCCTGGCTGTCGGCTTATGCCAATGTCCGCCTGGCGGTGGACAAGGTTTTCGGCAAGACCAAGAGCTCGGCCGAGCGCGACGAATGGACCCGGCACAATCTCGAGCTGGTCCATATGGGGCATGCCCTGCAAAAGAAGCCGGGTGAACTGTCGGGCGGCATGCGCCAGCGCGTCGGCATCGCCCGGGCGCTGGCGATGCAGCCCAAGATCCTGCTGCTGGACGAGCCGTTCGGCGCGCTGGATGCGCTGACCCGCGCCCACTTGCAGGATACGGTGATGGAAATTCATCAGGCGACCAAAAGCACCGCCATCATGATCACCCATGACGTGGACGAGGCGGTGCTGCTGTCGAACCGGATCGTGATGATGACCAATGGACCGGCGGCGACCATCGGCGAGATTTGCCAGGTGGGACTGGATCGCCCGCGCCGCCGCCTGGAGGTGGCCGACAGCCTCGAATATACCCGTTGCCGCAAGCAGGTGCTGCAATTCCTCTATGAACGACATGCCAAGGTTGACCATAAAGCCGCGTGATCAGGAGCGACCGGAAACCCGCAGCGGCTGCGGAGCAGCCGCGCAGGGCCTTCCGGCGCGACCGTAAAAAAGGGCTGCGTGATCATGTCTCGATGGTTGCCATGCCCGGATTTGCTACAGTCTGCCGGGGACGCAGCAGCAGTTCATGATGGATCAACCGAGCATATTGATCATCGATCAGAACCATGCGCGCGCCGCGATCATCCAGGATGGGCTTCGCGAAGCCGGCCATGCCGATGTCCGGTGGTTGAGTGAGACCGGCAATCTTCTCAAACAGATCGCCGAGATCGATCCGGATGTCATCGTCATCGATCTGGAAAGCCCCAACCGCGACGTGTTGGAGCAGATGTTCCAGGTCAGCCGGCTGGTCAAGCGGCCGGTGGCCATGTTCGTCGACCAGAGCGACAGCGCCTCGATCCGGGAGGCGATGATGGCGGGAGTTTCGGCCTATGTCGTGGACGGACTGCGAAAGGACCGGGTCAAGCACATATTGGACATGTGCGTGCAGCGGTTCGACGTCTTTTCGCGCCTGACCGAGGAATTGCACGAGGCCAAGACCGCGCTGGCGGACCGCAAGGTGATCGAGCGCGCCAAGGGCATTTTGATGGAAGCCAAGGTGCTGAGCGAGCAGGAGGCCTATGTCCTGATGCGCAAAACCGCGATGGACCAGAAGCGCCGGCTGATCGAGGTCGCCCGCGCGATCATAATGGCGGAGAGCATGCTCAAATGAGGCGGCCATGACCAGCAGCATCCGGGTCGGTTTCATTCCCTTGATCGATGCCGCGATTCCGATCGCGGCAAGGGAGTGCGGTTTTGCCGAGCGCGAGGGATTGCAGATCGAGCTGGTGCGCGAGACGTCCTGGGCCAATATCCGCGACAAGCTGATCCACGGCCTGTTCGATGCGTCTCACATGCTGGCGCCGCTGGCGGTGACGACCAGCCTGGGGATCGGAAACGCCAAGGTTCCGCTGTCGGTGCCCTTCGGCCTGAACGCCAACGGCAATTGCATCACTTTGGCGTCCAGGCTTTACCGGTCGCTCGAGGAAGTTCTGGGTCATGCGCCGCAGGACCCGCGGCAATCGGCCCAGGCGCTCAAACGCGTCATCGACCGGCGCAAGGCCAATGGCGATTCTCCCATCACCTTCGGTGTGGTGTTCCCCTTTTCGGTTCATGCCATCATCGTCCGCCATTGGCTGCGGCTGGGCGGCATCGATCCCTATAACGACGTGCAGTTCCAGGTGGTGCCGCCGCCTTTCATGGTCGCCCGCCTGTCGGAAGGCGAGATCGAAGGCTGTTGCGTCGGCGAGCCCTGGAACAGCCGCGCGGTGGAAAGCGGCGTGGGCAGCATTGTGGTGTTCGGCTCGGAGATTTCGCGTTGCGCGCCCGACAAGGTTTTGGCGCTGCGCAACGAGACGGTAGCCGAAGATCCGGAATCCATTCACCGCTTGCTGCGGACTTATCAACTGGCGGCGCGCTGGTGCCAGGATGCCTCCAATCACGCCAATCTGGCGCATATGCTGGCCCAGCCGCAATATCTCAACGTGGCGCCCAAGACCGTGCTGAATGCCTTGTCCGGCAACCTGGCGGTCAGCCGCACCGAGTCCCGCACCGCTTCGGATTTCCTGGCGTTTCAGGGCGACGGCATCAACTGGCCCGATCCGCGCAAGGCGCGCTGGCTTTATGCCGAGATCGCCACCGGTTTGCGCCAGGAGCTGGACGAGGGGCAGGCCCAGGCCGCGGCGGCGGTGTTCCGTCCCGATGTGTTCGATGCTGCGACCGGAAACAACGCGCTGCCGGAGGCGCAAGACCCTATCGGACTTCATTTCGGCCCGGCTTTCGATGCTTCGGACCTTAAGGGCTATATCGACGCCCTGATGCGGGGATAGGGCTATTCAGGCGCCCTGCCATCTCGTTACGATACTCAGGATCAAGACGCCCATCGCAAAAGACCAATAGCCGCTTAAGGCAATCGCCAAGGCATAGGCGATCTTGGAGCACTGTTTCTTGCGGTAGGACCTGGTGCTGTTGCCGATCAGGATAACGGGTCCCGCGATCACCATCACGGCATAGTGAAGCACCGTGGCGGACTTGGTCTTGGGCTCGCTGGCGATCAAACGGTAAATGCCGCCGATCAATCCCGAAGCCGTAATCCCGGCGGCAATGGCAAACAGAAAAACGATGAACCCGTGCATCTATCCTCGACCGGCATGTTTCTACGCGTGCCAAATCGGGGCAAATAACTTGGCTTGCGGGGTGCCTCGCAAGAAACGGGCAAGCAGCCAAATCAGGACCGCTTGCCCCATTTCGGACACAGGCCTTTCACCCTGGGTCCGAAATTCGTTACCGAGTTCCGGCGCGCGCAACCGTCTGTTGCCGCATCTCCACGATGCTTGCATCGCGGCCACGGTCTTTTCGGGTTATGGCGACGGAATGACGAAGCCCAGGTTGTGCTTTTACGACGCCGCAATTTCGCGCCGATGAATGATTCGGCTACGGGCTTTTTCCTATTGATCATTCTGTCAGAGCCGTTAGGGTGATTCTGTTGCCTGTTCTTTGCCATCTGTCGGTCTTGAAGAACTGACGTGTTGCCAGGGACGGTCGGGATTGATGGGGGGAATCATTAGTCCGGAATAAAGGGAGCAACCTCATTGCTGTCGGATATTGTGGTGGGGAGGTCTGTCGTTGGATAGGCTTCCGCAAGGGGCTTCGTCGCCTCCTCAAAGCGACGCCCTGAATCGTTTTGACGCTTATTTTCAGCTGGTTTCGGCCAATACGCGGGCCCTGATGGAAGCCGCTTTCGCGCTTCGCTACCAGGTCTATTGCGTTGAGCGGAAGTTCGAGGACCCGCACTTGCAGAAGGGTGGGCTGGAAACCGACCAGTTCGACCGCCATGCCGTTCACAGCCTGTTGTTTCACCGGTCCTGCGACGAAGCGATCGGCACGGCGCGGCTGATTCTGCCCGAGGCGCGGCCCAACAGCCTGCCCATCCAGCAATTGCTCAAGAAGCACGGCGTGAACGCGGCCGACTACTTCCCCACCCATGTCACCGCGGAGATATCGCGTTTCGCGGTTTCGAAGGAATTCCGGCGGCGGGATTTCGGCCCGGAAGTGCTCAGCGCCGAGGCCGAGCGCGAGCGGCGCGGCTATCTGCCATGCCTGGGTTTGGTCCAGATCCTGCTGCGGCAGAGCCTGGATCTTGGGGTGGAATATTGGGGCGCGGTGATGGAGCCGCAATTGTTGCGCTGGCTAGCGATGCTGGGGATCTGTTTTGAGCCCATCGGGCCGCTGGTTTCCCATCACGGCCTGCGCCAGCCCAGCTATTGTCATCTTCCCTCCATGCTGCGCGAGCTGGCGCGGACCAAGCCGGAATTCTGGGATGTGGTGACAAATCGCGGCGAACTGCGTTACGCCCCGGCCGTGGCGGCCGATCTCAGGCAGGTGGCCTGACGTTTTTTATGGTCGCACGGCGTCGCGCGACGCTGTCGCTAGCGATCCCTGCGCGGTGCCGTGCACCGCTCGGGATTCGCGGCTGCTCCGGAGCGCCGAAGCTGCCCGTCCGGCCTCGCGCACATACTGGACCGCGATGCCGTCCTGATGGTGCCTGACCACGCGCCCGCGGGTGCGTCCCAGATTGATGATCTCTCCCACCTGGGGCCGGATGGATGTCCTCAGCGACACGCCGTCGAGCGAGATATCGAGCACATCGCAGGAAATATGCTCGCCATTGGCGCGGGTGATGCTGCCGCTGATCAGCGCCGGCATGCGGCCATGCTGCCTGAGCTGGGTAACCCCGGCGACGCCATCGGCGGCGAAGGATTTGATCATGTCTTTCAGCCGGCCGCGCTTGCCTTCCCCGATGGCGAATTCCAGCGCCAATTGTCCATTGGCATGAACAATGGTCTTGCCTTCGAAACGTCCGAAATTCTCGATGTAGAGGACCAGGGTAAGGCCGGCCGAAAACTTGGCGCCGCATTGCACCGCCGCGCCGCCCGCCGACAGGTTCAGGACCTTGCATTCGACGGATTGCTCGTTGAGCGGATTGAACAATTGGCCGGGCAAGAAGAGCTTGATGCGCTCATACTTGCGGTTGTCATGAACCGGCATTGATGCCATTGCTGCTACTCCAGGTCGCCGGCACCAGAGTGTTCCAAAGCCATTAGAAGCCGGTTTTTCGAACCGCTAAAAAAACGGCACGGTGGTTAACCGTGCCGACGCGCCGCGTCGCGGCGCGACGCGAAAAGAGCGGCTTTGCGCCCTTGGTTACGCCCTATCAGGATTAACGGCGCCGCGGGGCCGTATTTCTACCTGGAGGAAAATAGCTTCGGGCAGGCGGTGCCAAAATGGGAGGGGTGTTTGCCGAAGCGGGCTCCGGCAAGCCGCTTGCGGCGGGTGCATGCGACCGGTCCCCGCCATTAACATTGCATTTGGCGCAAAAGCGCGCCGGCCGCGCCGTCCTTAACCGACAATGCAATTTCCCATCGCGTCGGCATCAAACTTGCTGACCCATGGGGCATGACCAAGAAGCGTTTCAAATTGAGTATGGCGGCACTGGGGCTGTTGGCAGCTTTCTTCATGGTGCTGATTGCCGTCTTGCTTGCACCGACCTTGGCCTCGGCCAACAAGGACGGCGGAAACCATCATGGCGCACCGGGGACGGGCTATCCGAATGCCGGTCCGGGCGGCGGCGCTGCGCACGGTCCAGGCCCGGGGGACGATTGGAACGCCTTCGCGCCCAAGCACGACAATGCGCATGAGGTGCCTTTGTGCGTGGATGGCGGCGTCTATCCCTGCGCGATCTTGGGCGAACCCGGCGACGACGGCGCGGGTCCGGACGGCTTTGAGAATGAATATGGCGGCGGCGGCAAACCGCATGGCGGCGATGGTTCATCCAACGGCGGCAACCACTATAGTCCCACCTATTGGGGCGGCGCTCCCGGCGGCGGCGCTGGCGGCCCGAATGGCGGCAATGGCGGCGGCCCCGGTGGCGGCTATGGTGGCGGCTATGGTGGCGCTGGTCCCGGCGACCAGGCCGGCAACAATCCCGGCAACGACGAATCCGGCGACTCTGAAAAGCCCGGCGACAAGACCGGCGATGAGACCCAGGACAAGACTGGCGGCTCCGAGCCCGAGATTCCGCTCCTGACCCTGACTGCGCCCGAAGACGATCAGCCCAATCCTTTCGTTGACCCGAAGTTTGGCGACGACGGCGAACCCAAGCCGGAAGACGGCCCGAAAGGCGGAAATCCGCTGCTCACCGAACTGGCCGTGACCGAAGTGCCCGAGCCGCTGACTCTGTCGTTGTTCGCGGTGGGATTGGCGGGCGCCGCCGGCCTGCGCCGACGCACTCGCAAGGCCTAGTTGCGATACGCCGCAAGCGCCTCGACGGTGTCGATATCGGCCAGGGGCGCATCGTCTCCCGTTTCAATCTCCAACACCTGCTTGCCATGTGCTTGCATCACCTCGCGGGCGCCCTTGTCGCCCTTCAGGAGCATCAGCTCCGCGAAAAATCGCCGGGCCCATAAGACCGGGTGACCGCGCCGATTTTTCGCGGTTGCCACACAGATCGCGCCGGGATGGAAAGCCGCGATCAGGCGGTCGATCAGCGCCGGTGAGATGTCCGGCATGTCGCCCAAAAGGATCATGGCGCCGTCACAGTCCTCGGGCACCGCCGCAAGCCCGGCTTGCAGCGAGCTGCTGAGGCCCTCTTCAAAGTGCTTGTTATGGACAAGAGCGGCGGGAGCGCCGGCCAGCGCGGCGGCGATCCTGTCGGCTTGATGCCCAGTCACCACCAGGACGGGGTCCAGCCGGCTTGCGGCGGCGGCATCGACGGCTTTTGCGATCAGCGGCTTGCCCCGCACCGTTTCAATCAGCTTGTTGCTGCCCATCCGGCTGGACGTGCCCGCCGCCAGCACGATGCCTGCGATACGGGGCGCCCGGACAGCTCGCCGCAACCGGACCAGTTCGGCCAGGATGGCGATGGCGATCTCGCTGGGGGACCGCGCGCCGATCGCCAGGCCGACCGGGCCATGGATGCGGGCAAGCTGGGATTGCGAAAAGCCTTGCGCCGCCAAACGCGCCAGACGGCGGCCATGGGTGCGCGTCGAACCCAGCGCGCCGATATAGAAAGCGGGCGAGGGCAGGGCGTGCGTCAAGGCGCTGTCGTCCAGCTTTGTGTCATGGGCCAGCACCACCAAGGCGCTGTGCGGCGTGAGCGGCTCTGCCGCCAGGGCCTCATCCGGCCAGGCGCGCTGCAGGCTGATGCCGGGAAAGCGCTCGTCGGTGGCATAGGGCGCACGCGGATCGATCACCCGCACCCGGTATCCCGCCGGGATGGCAAGCGCCGCCAGCGCCTGGGCGATGTGCACCGCGCCGACCACCACGATCTCCCACGGCGCGTGATAGACGGTCAGCAGCCACTCGCCGTCTTGCAGCGTGATGCGGAGGTTGGTGTCTTCGCGTACGGCCCTGGCCGCCGCTTGGCCCAGCGGCGAGGTGTCGGATGCCGGGTCAAGCAGCCGCTCTTCGCCGCTCGCCAAATTCAGGGCGCGAACCCGGGTACGGCCTTCGCGCCGCGCTTCCATCAATCTTTCCAGGGTGGTGCGCCGCATGTCAGACGATGGGTTCGACCAGGATTTCGATTTCTCCGCCGCAGAGCAGGCCCGGCGCGAGCAGCCCGTCGCTGATGCCGAAGCTGGCGGTGCGGTTTTGCCCGTCCTCCAGGACGGCTTGCGCCATTTCGATCACCGCATTCTCCACGCAACCCGCCGACACCGATCCTTCAAAGGCGCCGTCATCGCGCACCACGATATGGCTGCCGAGCTGGCGCGGCGCCGAACCGGAGGTCTTGACCACCGTGGCTAGGGCGACCTTGTGGCCGCGCGCCAGCCAGCCGGCGGCCACGGCCAGGATATCGGCCTCATTGGCCGCAAAAGTCATGCAATCCCCCTGACTGTTTTTGCTATTCTAGCCGCGGCGCCGGGCGATGATGAGTCGGGTCGGAAATTCTCATCTGATTTGCCAGGAATTTCTTATAAGAACTTGAGTTATAACGCTTTTTAACCCCGATATTTTGCCGTATACTATGATCATGTCTGGGGAAGTCCTGCAAGCGCACGGTCTGGTCGACCAGTATGGCCGCACCGTCGATTACGTCCGCGTGTCGGTTACCGACCGCTGCAATCTTCGCTGCACCTACTGCATGAGCGAGGAGATGAAGTTCCTGCCCAAGGCGCAGCTGCTGAGCCTGGAAGAGCTGGACCGCGTCTGCACCGCCTTTGTGCGGCGGGGGGTGCGCCATCTGCGGCTGACGGGCGGCGAACCGCTGATGCGGCGGGGCTTTTTGGATCTGGTGCGCGGCCTGTCGCGGCATCTGGACAGCGGCGCCCTGGATGAGCTGACCCTGACCACCAATGGCGTGCGGCTGCGGGAGTTCGCGCAGGACCTGTACCAGGCGGGGGTGCGGCGGGTGAATGTTTCCCTGGACAGCCTGGACCGCGCCACCTTTGCCCGTATCGCCCGCGCCGACTGTCTGGCACAGGTGCTGGACGGCATCGCCGCGGCGCAGGATGCGGGATTGCGGGTCAAGATCAATACGGTGGCGCTCAAGCGCGACAATGAACGCGATCTGCCGGCCATCATCCGCTGGGCGCATGATTGCGGCATGGATATCACCTTGATCGAGACCATGCCCTTGGGCGCGGTCGATGAGGACCGCACCGACCAGTTCCTGTCGCTGGCGGAAGTGCGCCGCGAATTGGCCTCTTACTGGACCCTGACCGAGTTGAGCGACCGGAGCGGCGGGCCGGCGCGCTATGTGCGGATCGCCGAAACCGGCGGCAAGCTGGGTTTCATCACACCGCTGACGCACAATTTCTGCGAAAGCTGCCACAGGGTGCGCGTCACCTGCACCGGGACCCTGTACATGTGCCTGGGCCAGGAAGGCTCGGAGGATCTGCGCGGGCCGTTGCGCGCTTCACCGCAGGACGATTTGCTCGATCAGGCGATCGACCGTGCGCTTGCCGCCAAGCCGAAATCGCATGATTTCCTCATTCCGGTGCGCGGCGCAAAGCCCGCCGTCAAGCGGCACATGTCCGTCACCGGCGGATAAAAGCCGTCACGACAAGTCCGTCAGCCCGCGGCCGATGGCGATGCGGATCAAATCAGACGTCTGTCCGGCGCCCAGCTTCTCCTTGATGCGGCTCAAGGTGTTCGCCACCGTCTTATAGGCGATGCCCAGTTTGGCCGCGATTTCGGACAGGCTGTTTCCCGCCGCCAGCAGGCGCAGGATCTCGATATCGCGCTCGGTGAGCGGCTTGAGATAGGCATCCTCGACCACATCGCGTATGGCCATGTCGCGCTGGATGCTTTTTTCGACGGCGACGCCGCCGCCCAGCACGGCATCCACCGCTTCCAGGAATTCCTCCGGCATGGCGTTCTTGCTGACAAAGCCCTGGGCGCCGGCTTCCAGCGCCTTGGTGGCATAGATCGCCTCGGCATGCTGGGAGAAGACCAGGATCGGGACTTTGGGGACCGCGCGCACCAGGCGCCGCAGCAGTTCAAGCCCGCCAAGACCGGGAAGATTGAGATCCAGCACGATCAGATTGACGGGCGTGTCCAGCACCGCGCTCATCGCCTCTTCGCCGCTTGCCGCTTCCAGGACCTCGATATCCGGCCGCTCGCTGAGGAGCCGCCGGATTCCGGAACGCACGATGGCATGATCGTCGACCACCAAAAGGCGCGTCATGCCGGTTCAACCTCCCGCGCCAGCGGCAGGACCGCGCACAGCCGCACGCCGTGCCCGGGAATGTCTTGGATATCGAGACTGCCTTTCAGCGCCAGCACGCGCTCGCGCATGCCGGCGATGCCGGCCTGGCCCAGACTCATGCCATCTTCGGCGCCTTTCTTGGTGCCACCGCCGTCATCCTGCACGGTTACGGTCAATTGCCCGGCGACGGATTGAATGTCGACGCGAACAAGAGACGGGCTGCCGTGGCGCACCGCGTTGCTGACCGCTTCCTGGACAATTCGGTAGGCGGCCTCTTCAAGCCGGCGTTCCAGCGTGACGTTGAGGCGGACATTGCGTTCAAAACGGATTTCCGGATTGCGGCGGGTCCAAAAGCCGGTCAGATCTCCGACTGCCGCTTCCAAGCCGAATTCCAGCTGGGTCACCGGACGCAATTGGCGCAGGATGTTGCGGACATGGCGCTGGATATGCATCACCGCTTCGCGCACCGAGGCGCTGAGGCGTGAGGCTTCCGGCGCGTCGATCCTGCCGATGGCCTTGGCGTCGACCTGAAGCGCGAACAGATAGGGCCCGACTTCATCGTGCAGGTCGCGGGCGATTTCGGCACGTTCTTCTTCCTGGGCATTCTGCAATTGCGCGTAAAGCTGGCGGTTGACGCGCGAAAAGGCCGACAGTTGCGAGGCCATGTGATTGAAGCCCTGGGCCAGGCGGGCGAATTCCGGCGGACCGCTCGCGTCCAGGCGGGTTTCATAACGGCTGTCGGAAATCGCCTGCAATCCGGACTGGAAACGGTCCAGAAAGCGCGAGGCCGCGCCCACCGCCAGCGATACCACCGCCATGGTCGAGGCGCAGAACAACAGCATGATGACAAAAGCGTCCCACACATGGCCCCAGACTTCCGCAAGTTCGCTTTGGGCATCGCTGGTGAGAACCACCACGCAGGGAAAACCGGGCAGCGCGATGGGAATGCGGGTGGTGAGCGGCGGCGGCGTCATCAGGCGGGCAAACCAGGCCGGAGCCGGATTGGGCAGGGTGCCGATCTGGGATTGCACGATCACCTTGCCTTTTTCATTGACCAGCGCCGCCCGCACATGGCGCTGGCCTTGAAAGCTGGAAACCACTTCGCGCAGGGTGACGGTGTGCTGGACGTCGGAGCGCAGGGTGTCGCGCACCGACTGGGCGGCGCCGTTGAAAGCGGTGCGGATTTCCAGATCGACCAGCGCATGGGCATGGACCGAAAGCAGCGCCGCGCCCGCCACCAGCGACAGGACCAGAAGGGCGGCGATCGCACCCAGGACACGGAATTTCAGCGACATAGGCTCTTTTATAGCCCAGGACGGCAACAGGAGGGGGAGGCGGAAGGCGGGATTTTTTCCCGCGGGCTTGCCTGCAGCCCAAAGCCCGCCCGTTCGCGACGGTCAGGATAAGGTGCTGTTTTTCTTTGTTAAATATCATTTCAGGCATGGCCGCTTTTTGCAATCCGGCCGCCATTTGGATATCCTCGCGCCACAGGAGAATGGGATTCGGCAGGGGTGCAAGCCAACCGAAGTCCAAGGGCGCGCTCGATAAATGAGGATAGTGGTTATGAAGCTTTGGATTGCTTGCGCAGTGTTGGCCGGTTCCGCCACCTTGATGGCCGCGCCCGCCATGGCCGCGGGATGCTCGACCGGCTGCACGATTCAGACAAAAAAGGCGTCGCCGAAAAATCCCGGCAAGTTCGACTATGTGCTCAGCTGCATAGAAGATTCCAGCGGCGATGAGATCATCAGCAGGGTTACGGCGGCGAATGATGTCGAAGCCAAGGCGCTTGCCAAGAAGAAATGCTGAGCCGGTGAAGGCGGTGGCTTCTTCGGTGACGTGTGTCACGCGGCGGAGTCTTATTCGGCTTTCCCTGCTGGGCGTCGCCTCGGGGACTTGCGGCGCCCAGGCCCAGCAGAAACCGCGCATCACCAAGGCCAGCAAGAAGGTTGCGGGCTATGTCGAGCGAAAAAACGACAGCACGCAAAATTGCATTGCCTGCCACTTCTACCTCGACCCCATAGAGTGCATGCTTGTCGAAGGGCCGGTCAGCCCTTGGGGCACTTGCAACTATTTCGCCGATTGAAGACGCCCGGGTGGCGACTCTATGAGGTGGCGCTGCTGTCCGCCGGTTCGGATTTTGCTTCGGTATTCTTATTCGCGTCGGCGGGCGCCGCCGCCGCGTCCAGCCATTTGACGATGGCGGTCTGGTCCGCGCCATAGCCCAGCCGCGCTTGTGCCTCACTGAGGGCTTCTTGCGCCGACGCCATCAAGGGCAGCGTCACATTGACTGACTCGGCCAGCCGGGCCGCCAGCTCGACATTGGCGCGAAGAATTCCCAGCGAGTGTCCGCTTTTGAAGCGGCGCGTGGCCATGTCGTTGCGCAACATTTGCGGCAGATCGGCGCCGCCCAGCGCGTCGCAAACGCCGAGCAGGTTGGCGGCTTCAAATCCGAAATGTGCGCCGAGCTGGATTGCCTCGCCCGCCGCCAGCAGCCGCACCGCGCGCATGTAATCGGCGATCGCTCCCGCCGCCTGGGCGGAACCGGCCGCGCCGGCGCGAATGGTCTTGGCGGCAAGTTTTTCCAGAACGGGCCGGGAGCGCTCCACCGCATTGTCCTCGCCGCCCACGATCAGAGTGAGCTTGCCTTCCCCGGCGGCGTCCGGTGTCCCGAAAGCCGGCGCGTCCACCAGCTCGACATTGTGGGACTTGAGCTGCTTGGCCAGGGTGACGGTCTCCATCGGATCGGTGACGCCGAGATCGATCAGGATACCGCCCTGTTTGAAGCCGGTCGCCAGCCCCTGCCAGCCGAAACAGACATCGCGTATCGCCGCCGCCGAGGGCAGGACGGTGACAATGATGTCGCTGCTCTGCGCCATCATCTTGGGCGAGCCGACATGCAACCCGCCCCAATTGTTGGAGAAGACGCGCGGGGTCTCCTCGGAAAGGTCGTAGATTTGCAGGGTATGGAAACCGGACCCGAGCAGGCGCATCGCGACCCGAGAGCCGAAAGCGCCCAGGCCGATGATCCCTACCCTTAATGCGGACATCGCGAAGGTCCTTCTGCCGGCCTGCTTGCGCAGTCGCTTGTAACGTCAGGAGCCGCTTATCTTAAGCGCTTCGTCGAGCAGGAACAGGTCGGTCAACAAAGCGCGCAGATGGATCGATGCGTTCAGATTGTCGACAAGCTGCGAGCTGATATTGGACTGCGCCAAAACCAGGCGCATCGCCGCTCCGGCTTTCAGCGCGTCGGCGCGCACGACATCGAGGAATTTCTGGGCGGCGTCTCCAGGAAGCTGCGCGGCGGCAATGACCGCCAATGCGCCTTCGGCGCGCTGCAGATAGGCCCGGATTCCCGCGCTGGATTTGTCTTCCTCGGTGCGGCGGCCCTGCGCGGCGTAAGCCAGCATGAACTCATAGGTCTCTTCGACGGCTTCCATCGCCGCGTCCAAATCCATAACCTCGCTATTCATTGCCGCTCCTTGAAAATACCGTTCGGGCCGCGCTCAGGCGTCCTCTTTGACTTGCCAGCGTTTGGGATCGTGATGGTCCAGATATTCCTTGGATGTGATCCAGCCGCGGAACATGGAACGCGTCAGCCGCCATTCGTCGGGGCGGAGCGCGAAATAGATATGGATCATGACCATGGTGACCAGGGCCATGGCCGCGAAACCGTGAATGGCATAGATCACGCCCCAACCGGTATCGTCGAACCAATAGGGGTCGCGCCGCCAGAAGGGGGTGTCGATCTTTCTCACCATCAACAGGCCGGTTCCGATGGCGGCCAGGATCAGGACGGAAACGCCCAGGTGATAGAGCTTTTGCGCCGGGGTGTATTTTCCCGGCATTGCGCCGCCGGCGAGATCGGCCAAGTCCCGGCTGCCGAAGAACATCGCCCAGAAATCCTGCCAGCAGACGGCGCGGATGATGTGGAACAGGACGGCCAGGGTCAGCACCACGCCGGTGATCCAGTGCAGGTCAAGCCATTCGAATTTCCAGCCCAGGATCGGCAGGAAGGCCGTCACCATCAGGATCACAACCGTCGCCGCCATCAGCCAGTGATAGATGCGGTCGATCAGCTTGTGACGCAGGACGCGGCCGGGCTTGCTGATATCCGATTGTGAAATGCTCATCCTGGCTGTCCTGTAAAACCGCGATCAATGACTGGTGCGCTCACCGGTTTTGGTGACAGCCTTGAAAACGGCGTGCATCAGGATGAACGCCGCGCCGGCCGCGACAAACCATACCAGAAGATCGTAAGAGGCGCCGATAATGACATCGCTGCCTCCATAAATGGAGTTGGCATGACGGAACAATTGCACGCGCTACCTCAGGCTTTGGCGTCGCGGACGGCGCGCGTCACCAGGTTGGCCATCAGGGGAATCTTGAAGCCGTTATAATTGAGCGGCCGTGCCCCGCGGGTGGCCGAATTTCCGGCCAGCTTGGCGACGGTCTCGTTCATCGGCTGCCCCTTGAGAATTTCCTCAACCGCCGTCAGGCGCCGCGGCACGGCGCTGACGCCGCCACAGGCGATGCGGCTGTCTCGTATCACGCCATTTTGCACCTTGAGCGCGGCTGCGACATTGACCAGCGGGAAGTCCCAGACGTTCCGGTCCGCGACCTTTTCGAAATAGAAATGCGATCCGGACCAGGTGTTGGGGATGCGGATGGCGACCAGGATTTCCTCGGGCTTGGTCGAGGTCATGTGGGTGATGTCGATCTTGGGCCCGACATAGAATTCCTCGGCGCCGACAACGCGCTCGCCGCTGGAGCTGCGCAGGACATATTTGGCGTCCAGCGCCACCAGGGCCGGGGCGCCGTCGGACGGCGACACCGCCACGCAGCGGTCGGATTCGAACAAGGCATGTTCGCGGTTGATGCCTTCCGGGGTATCGGCAAAGCAGGTGGTGCCGCCCGCGCGATAGCAAGGCAGCCCATAACGGTAATAAAGACAACGCGCATCCTGGGAGGCATTGCCGCCGATGGTGCCGGCATGGCGGATCTGGGGGCTGGCGACCTTGCCGACGGCATCCGCCAGCAGCCGGTACTTGGTCTTGATGATCGAATTTTCTTCGATATCCGTCAGGGTGGTGAGGGCGCCGATTTCCACGCCATCGGCGGTTTCCTTGATCCCCTGCATTTCGCTGATGCCGCTGAGATCGACCACCGCCTTGGGACGCTTGATGCGTTCCTTGAACCACACCAGGCTGTCATAGCCCCCGGCCATCTTCCAGGCGTCTTTTCCGTAACTGTCGAGAATGGCCAGAGCGTCCTTCACCTCTTTGGGCTGGAACAGCTCGAAGTTCGGCATCATATCCTTGACGACCATGGCTTGTTCTCCTCAGACCGCGTTGACTTGGAGGGGCTTGTGCGCCGGTGGGCGCCCCGCCAAGTGATTGAGGATCATGTCCGGCGAGACCGGGGTGCGGTTGAAGAGATGGCCGCCCAAGGCATCGGCGATGGCCGATGTGATGGCCGAGGCGCCGGAGCCCAGCACCGGCTCGCCCACGCCCTTCACCCCGATGGGATTTTGCGGGTCCGGTTTTTCCACCGCCGCCCAGGCGACTTCGACAGGAACGTCGAGATAGGTCGGCAATTTGCCCTGATGGAAGCCGACCGAGGCCGGGATGCCCAGCTTGGGATCATAGATATGGCGTTCCATCACCA
>CBHTTW010000016.1:0-20002 GCA_966096025.1 uncultured Alphaproteobacteria bacterium
GTCGACCGCCGTATCCGACAGACAGTCGCGGCAGAAGGCGGGCCAGTCCCTTATGGCCACAGCCAAGCCGCTCCGCGTACTCCGCTGGAATCGCCGTGCATGTTTTTGACAATGCGCGGCATTCCTCCCAGGTTGAAAGCATATTTTTCCACCAGCGGCGGCAGTTCGTCGTACAGCCGCCCTATATTCGAAAGTCCACCACCCATCACGATCACATCCGGGTCCAGGATATTGGCCATGGTTGCCATGGCGCGGCCAAAACGGTCGATCAGGCGGGTGATGGCGGCGACAGCGGCTGGGTGGTCTGACGCGGCAATTTGCTCCGCTGATGCGTTCAGCATGGTCAGGTCCGCCTCCCCCTCGTGCGAAGCACTGGAGGGGGAGGTGCCCGTAGCACCGATCAGGTGCGAAGGGCGGAGGGGGTCTCTTAAAAAGTCCAGGGCCAGGCCCGGCCCGCTGCACCAGGCCTCTAAACATCCGCGCTTGCCGCAATAGCAAGGCGGCGCGCCGGTGACCTCCTCGAGCGTAGGCGCGGGCAGGGGAATATGGCCCCATTCGCCGCCGACACCATGGGCGCCGCCCACCACCTTGCCGCCGATCACCACGCCGCCGCCGACGCCGGTGCCGGCGATCACCCCGAATACGGTTTGCGCGCCGGCCGCCGCGCCGTCGCTGGCCTCCGACAAGGCGAAACAATTGGCGTCATTGGCCAGCCGCAACGGCCGCGCCAAAACCGTCTCCAAATCCTGCCGCAGCGGCCTGCCGTTGAGATAGGTGGTGTTGGCATTCTTGATCAGGCCGGACCCGAAACTTTCCGTTCCCGGTATCGCCATGCCGACGCTTCCGGGCGACTTCAGTTCCGTCTCCGCCCCTTGCACCAGCTCTGTCAGGGCGCGGATCAGAGTGTCGTAGTCCCTGGGCGTGGAAATCCTGCGCCGCAGGGCGACGCCGCCATCCGCCGCCAAAGCGATGATTTCGGTCTTTGTGCCGCCAAGATCGATGCCAAGTCGGAAATTTCCCATCAGGCTTCCCCGCCCAGCCGGTGCCGCGCCATATGGACTGCGCGCGGATCGATTTCCTGGCTCTGGCAGAAGCGCAGCAGCAGTTCCTCATGGCCCAGAAGAAAGTCCAGCACCGCCACCGCCATACCGGGACTGCCGGCGGCGTCGCGCAATTGGGCGGGATCGACCCCGGATTGCTCCATAAACATCTGGAACCCGTCCTCGTCCCCGGCCAGCCAGCCCAGGCCCTCCAAAGCGAGGATTTCGGCATTTTCCGGGGTTTTGGGGCGGTTCATCAGGGCCATCGTCAAGGGAGCGTTAAGAGATAATCCCTAATACTGCCGAAAACAGCCAGAGCCCCTATTGGGCGTCGGGGCTTGTGGGCCGGAGATCTGAGCATGGACGCCAAAACCAAGACGGTCCTGATCGTGGAGGACAATGAGCTCAATATGAAGCTCTTCCACGACCTGTTGGACGCCCATGGCTACAACATCCTGCAGACCAAGGATGGCATGGAAGCGCTGGACATCGCCCGCGAGCATCATCCCGACCTGATCCTGATGGATATCCAGCTGCCGGAAGTCAGCGGCTTGGAAGTCACCAAGTGGCTCAAGGAAGACGATACCCTCAAATCCATTCCCGTCGTCGCGGTTACCGCCTTCGCCATGAAGGGCGACGAAGAAGTCATCCGCCAGGGCGGCTGCGAGGCTTACATCTCCAAGCCCATTTCGGTGACCAGCTTCCTGGATACCGTGCGCCGCTTCGTCGGATAGGTAGCGCGCCATGACGGCCCGGGTTTTAGTCGTCGATGACATTCTATCGAATGTGAAGCTGCTGGAAGCCAAGCTTTCGGCGGAATATTTCGAGGTCATCACCGCTTTCAACGGGCTGGAATGCCTGGCCCGGATGGAAGAGGCCATTCCCGATATCGTGCTGCTGGACGTGATGATGCCCGGCATGGACGGTTTCGAAGTTTGCCGCCGGATCAAATCCAATCCCAAGACCGCTCATGTTCCCGTGGTGATGGTGACCGCGCTGGACCAGCCGTCCGACCGCGTCGCCGGCCTGGATGCGGGCGCCGACGATTTTCTCACCAAGCCGGTGGATGACGCCGCTCTGTTCGCCCGCGTGCGCTCGCTGGTGCGCCTGAAGATGATGACCGACGAGCTTCGCATGCGCGAGTCGACCGGCCAGGGCATGGGCCTGATCGATCCGGCCGAGACCCTGACCGAGAACAGCCAGGCCGGACGCATCCTGGTGATCGAGGACCGCGCCGAGTCCGTCGCCTGGTTCAACAGCGCGCTGGCGCCGACCCATACGGTTTCGTCCGCCGATACCTTCGAGGAAGCCCTGGTGCGGGTGAAGGGCGGCGATTTCGATCTCATCGTGGTGTCGCTGGGCATGCGCAGCTTCGACGGCTTGCGTCTTTGCTCGCAATTGCGCTCACTGCCCGAAGGCCGCCATGTGCCGATCCTGGTCGTGGTCTCCGACGGCGACCGCCGCAAGCTGACCCAGGCGCTGGAAATGGGCGTCAACGATTACCTCACCCGTCCGGTGGACAAGAACGAGCTGGTGGCGCGGGTGCGCACCCAGCTGCGCAAGAAGCGTTATGCCGACCGCTTGCGCCACAATGTCCAGCTCAGCCTGGAAATGGCGATCACCGATCAGCTCACCGGCCTGCACAATCGCCGCTATATGAGCCGCCATCTCGACACCTTGCTGGCCGACGCCAAGAAGAACGAAAAGCCGCTGGCCTTCGTCATCATGGACATCGACTATTTCAAGCAGGTCAATGACACCTACGGCCACGATATCGGCGACGAGGTGCTGAAGGAATTCGCCTCGCGCATCGCGGCCAACACACGCGGCATCGACCTGGCCTGCCGTTATGGCGGCGAGGAGTTCGTCGTGGCGATGCCCGACACCGACATGTCTTTTGCCTACAGCATCGCCGAGCGCCTGCGCCAGTCGATCGAAACCACGCCGGTCAAGATCAGCCGGGCGCCGGGTCAGCTCAGCATCACCATCTCCATCGGCATTGCCAAGGCGGAAGGCGCCGCCGATACCGCCGAAAAGCTGCTGCACCGCGCCGACCAAGCGCTTTATCGCGCCAAGCGCTCTGGCCGCAACAAAGTCGTCGCCGACGCGGCCTGACGGCGCCTTTTGCCGCCCGAGTGCGTCGCTCGTCGCTCACGGGCGTTTAAGCCCGCATCGCTCCTCGCTCCTGCTCAGCCGCCAAAATACGCGCGTCAGGCTCGATCTTCTGATGCGTCTTCGTCTTCTTCTTCGGCTTCCGTCGGTTCGCCTTGCTCTGACGCCATGGCCGCGACCCGGTCGATCACCGCCGCCAGCAATTCCGGCTCGCGCGCGCCCGATACCGCCAGCTTGCCGCCGAAGATCATCGCCGGTACCCCGGTGACGCCCATTTCATGGGCGATCTGGTCCTCGCGTTCCACCAGGGCGCGGTCGGTGTCGCTTTCCAGCATCTGCGCCACTTCGACCCCGTCCATGCCGCAGAGATCGGCAATGTCGGCCAGCACGCGGATATCGCCGATATCCTCGCCATTCTCGAAATAGGCGATGAACAGCCGCTCCACCACCTCGTCCTGCACGCCATGGCCTTCGGCCCAGCGGATCAGGCGATGGGAATCCAGTGTGTCGGGACGGCGCGTTATGGCCGCGAAGTCGAATTCGATGCCGTCCTTGGCGCCTTCCTGGGCGATCAGCTTGTGCATCTCCACGATCTTCATGGGATCGTCGCCGAACTTGGCGCGCATATAGGCCTGGCGGTCCATGCCGGTCTTGGGCACCGTGGGGTCCAGCCGGTAGGGTCGCCACTTCACGTCGAATGCGATATCCGGCCGCATCGCCATGGCCCGCATCAGCCGCCGCTTGCCGATAAAGCACCAGGGACAAACGGTGTCGGAAATCACGTCAATTTGCATAGGGCCTCATGTAGCGAAGCGATAGGCCATATAACAAGGGCCTCAAATAGCGAAGCGGTAGGCCAAAAAACAAGGGCCTCAAATTACAAAGCGATAGGCCATCATACAGCTATCGCAGAACTTGGCTGGTGATTTCGTTCTGGTCGGCCAGCACATGCACCGACGAGGCCCGTCCCTTGACATGGGTTTCGGCGGAAACCGGCACCACGGCATCGATCACCGTCATGCCGGGCGGCGGCGGGGTGGCGAGAAACTCCACCGTCAGGGTCCGGCTGTCGCGGCGGACGATATGCAGGCGCGGATTGGTCCAGCCACCGCTTTGCACCGCGCCCTTGGCGGTCAGGGTGATGACACCCTTTTTTTGCGAGGCGATCAGGGAGTCGATCCGCAGCACGCGTTTGTCGGCGGCCAGCGCGGGCGAAGCACAGAGCAGGGCGCAGGCTATGGCAAGGATGAGGGAAGATTTCATGCCCTAGGACTATAGCGAAGCAGGAACGGCAAAAAGATGGCCGAAAAGGTCAGACACGCAGTTCCACCCATACCGGAACATGGTCGGAGGGTTTTTCGCTGGCGCCGCGCACCTCTTTGTCGATCCCGGCGCGACCCAGCCGGTCCAGGGCTTGCGGCGAGAGCAGGACATGGTCGATGCGGATGCCGTTGTTGCGCTCCCAGGAACCGAAATAATCCCAGAAAGTGTAATGCCCGGCCTCCGAATGGAGCGCGCGGAAGGCGTCGGTATAGCCCAGATTTTCGATCCGGCGCAGCGCTGCCTTGGATTCGGGCTGGAACAGGGCATCCTTCAGCCAGGCTTTCGGCTTGGCGGCGTCCTTGTCCTCCGGAATGATATTGTAGTCGCCCATCAGCACCACCGGCTCTTCGTTTTTGAGGAGGCGCTCCGCGTGCAGCCGCAAGCGTTCCAGCCAGGCCAGCTTGTAATCGAATTTGGGTCCGGGCCAGGGATTGCCGTTGGGGGCATAGATCGATGCCACCCGCACAATGCCTTTCTCGCCCGTGATGACCGCTTCGAGATAACGCGCATGATCGTCCAGCATGCCATCGGGCGCGGGCAGTCGCGGGGTGACGTCTTCCATGGGGCGCTTGGACAGGATGGCGACGCCGTTATAGCTCTTTTGTCCGTGTACGGCGCAATTATAGCCCAGGCTTTCGAATGCCAGCAGCGGGAAATTCTCGTCGACGGTCTTGATTTCCTGCAAGCAGACGACATCGGGATCGGCGGCCTTCAGCCAGGCCAGCGCGGGCTCGAGACGGGCTTTGATGGAATTGACGTTCCAGGTGGCGATTTTCAAACGGTGAAACTCGTGCCGCAGCCGCAGGAGGCGGTGGCGTTGGGGTTGTTGACCTTGAAGGCCTGGCCGATCAGATCGTCGGTGAAATCGATCTCCGACCCCGCCAGGAAATCCAGCGACACCGGATCGATCAAGACCTTGGCGCCGTTCTTCTCCACCACCGTATCCTCGTCCAGCTGGGCGTCGTCCAGGGCGAAATTATACTGAAAGCCGGAACAGCCGCCGCCGGTCACCGCCAGGCGCAAGGCGGTAGGCTGGGCTTCGGTCTTCAGAATTTCGGCGATCCGCCGCGCGGCGCGATCCGACAAAGTGACGGGCATGCTGACCATATTCGTTCCTTAAGGGTGCTCTTGCAGTCCTGGACGCAGTCTCTATGTAGTCCTCGGCATGGCCGAAACCAACACCCCGGATTTGCCCCAAAACGGCCCCGCCGGGCGTTTGCTGGGTCCGGTGGTCAGCCCGCCTGGGGCGCATGCCCCCTATGCCGCACGGCCAGGGACCAGCCGGGGCCGCTTTTATCCCGAGACCGAAAGCGCCACGCGTTCCTGCTATTCCAGGGACCGCGACCGCATCATCCATTCCAGCGCGTTCCGGCGTCTCAAGCACAAGACCCAGGTCTTTGTGCAGCATGAAGGCGATTATTACCGCACCCGGCTGACCCACTCCCTGGAGGTGGCGCAATTGGCGCGCAGCCTGGCACGCACGCTATCCGCCGATGAAGATCTGGCCGAGACGGTGGCGCTGGCCCATGACCTGGGTCACACGCCCTTCGGCCATGCCGGCGAGGAAGCGCTGGATGCGGTGACCCAAGATATCGGCGGCTTCGATCACAATGCTCATGCGCTGAGATTGGTGACCAAGCTTGAGCATCGTTACGCCGATTTCGACGGATTAAATCTCACATGGGAAACGCTGGAGGGCCTAGTCAAACACAATGGTCCACTAACCGGAGAATTGCCGGGCCCAATTGCCGGTTTCGACAAACGCTGGCCGCTGGAGCTGACAAGCTGGCCGGGGCTGGAGGCGCAATTGGCCGCGCTGGCGGACGATATCGCCTATGTCAATCACGATATCGACGACGGTTTGCGCGCCGGGCTTTTCACGATGCGCGACCTGCGGGGCTGGCCCTTGGTCGGCGATCATGTCCGCGGCGTTCTGGAACGGCATGGCGAGTTGGAACTGTCGCGCTTCATCGGCGAATTGATCCGTACCCTGATGAGTGAATTGATGGAGGATGTGCTCAGCCAGACCCGCGCCAATCTCGGGACAGGAAATTTCCCCGATGCCGCCGCGTTGCGCGGCGCGGGCAGGGCAACGGCCAGCTTCTCGGCTCCGCTTCTGGTGCGTCTCAAGGCGCTCAAGGCGTTTCAGATGCAGAACATGTACCGCCATCCCCGGGTCACCCAATCCATGACCCGGGCCAAGGCGGTGGTGGCCGACCTGTATGAGGCTTTTGTCGCCGATCCGGCCCTGCTGCCGCCGGACTGGGCCCAGGCGGCGCGCGAGGCGGTTCCCGGCACGGTGGCGCGGGACTATATTGCCGGCATGACCGACCGCTTTGCCCTGGCGGAGTATGCCAGGGTCTTCCATACCGAAATCGAGCTGTGAATACCCGCTCCCGCCGGACAAAAAGGGACCGATGATTCGCCGCCCCGCGGGTGCTAAGATCGGACAGGGAAGATTCGGGATTCACCACTTTGGCCAAATTCGAGCGCGGCGTTTATGAACCCGGCGATGAGGCCCATGAAGGAAGAAGGGTGTACGACGGTTCCGAGGACGAAGAAGATGTCGAGGGCTCGCGCCTGCCGCTTTTGATCGTGCTGGCGCTGTTGGTGCTGGCCATGTTCGGCGGCGTGGTCTGGCTGGCCTATACCCAGGGCGTGGCGCGCGGCCGCGGCGAAACCCCCGTGCTGGCCGCGGCGGGCGGGCCCGAGCGCGTGGCGCCGCAGGATCCCGGCGGCGGCAATGTTCCTTATCAGGGCTTCAAGATTTATGAGCAGCCCGCTCCGGCCGACGACAGCGCGGAACCGGCGCCGCCTGCGCCTGTCGCTTCCGCACCGCAAGCTGCGGCAGCTCCGGCCGCAGTCGAGCCGCCCAAGCCCACCCCGGCGCCCGCCGCAAAATCTCCGGCCCCCGCCAAGACCGTGGCGGCTTTGATCCAGCAGGCCAACTCCGACCCGGTTAAACCCGCCATGGCGGCAGCCGCAGCGGCAAAGGCCGCGGCCCCCAAGCCCGTCGCCGTGGCGCCTGCCACGCCGGCGCCAGCCCCCGCCGCTGCGACGGCCACGGGGGCGCCGCGTCAGCTTGCTGCGCCTGCCGCTGCAGCGCCCAAGCCCGTCGCTGCCAAGCCCGCCGCGGCAGCTCCGGCAGCTCCTGCGGCCACTCCTGCTTCCACGGGCGCCTACACGCTTCAGATCGGGGCCTTCAAATCCCAGGCCGAAGCCGAAGCCGCGTGGAAAAGCTATAAGGGCAAGCATGCCGCTCTGCTCGCGGGCTATTCCGACAATATCCAACAGGTCGATCTGGGCGACAAAGGGACCTGGTACCGGCTGAAGGTCGGCGGCTTTGCCGACAGGGAAGTCGCCTCGGCCCTGTGCGACCGCCTCAAGGCGGACGGCGGCGCGTGTATCCCGGGTAGGTAGTCATGCGCAGCCGCGCCATTTATGGCTGTTCCGGCACAAGCCTGTCGGAACAGGAACGCAGCTTCTTCCGCCAGACCCAGCCCTGGGGCTTTATCCTGTTCGCGCGAAACATTAGCGAACCGGTACAAGTCAAAGCTCTGGTTGAACAATTGCGGGATACGGTGGGTGACGGGCAGGCCCCCGTCCTGATCGATCAGGAAGGCGGACGGGTCGCCCGCCTGAAGCCGCCCCACTGGCGGGAGCGTCCGCCTGCCGCGCGCTTTGGCCTTCTCCATGCCCAGAACCCCGAAGCCGGCCGAGAGGCGACCTATCTCAATGCCCGGCTGATCGCCCATGACCTGTCCAGCCTGGGGATCAGTGTCGACTGTCTGCCGGTGCTGGACGTGCCGGTGGCAGGGGCGCATGACATTATCGGCGACCGCGCTTTCGCCCATGATCCCGCCACCATCATCGCCTTGGGCCGGGCGCAGATCGAAGGGTTAATGGACGGCGGCGTGCTGCCGGTGATGAAACATATTCCCGGCCATGGCCGCGCCGAATCGGACAGTCATCTGGCGCTACCCCGGGTATCGGCCGAAATGGAACTGCTGTCGGCCAGTGATTTTGTGACTTTTCGCAGCCTTGACCAATGCCCGATCGCCATGACGGCGCATGTTGTCTATGAGTCGATTGATCCACAGCGTCCTTGCACCACCAGCCCCAAAGTCATTCGGGATGTGATACGCGGTGAGATAGGATTTGACGGGCTTTTGATGTCGGACGACCTTTCCATGAAGGCGCTCGACGGGCCCTTGTCGGTGCGCGCCAAACAGGCCCAGTTTGCGGGCTGCGACTTGGTGCTCCACTGCAATGGCGATATGGAAGAAATGCGCGACGTGGCATCGGAAGTGAAGATTTTGGACGGGCAGGCGCTTCGGCGCAGCCGGCATGCGCTGGCGCAATTGTCGGCGCCCGGCGCCTTCGATCCCGATGCCGCCCATGCCCACCTGGCTGCATTGCTTGAGGTGTCGGCATGACCGGTGCGGAGCAAGCCGAGAGTTTCGACGATTTTGAATCCACCGCCATCGTTGCCGACGATCAGGCGCTGTTGGTTCAGGTGGACGGTTTTGAAGGTCCGCTGGATCTGCTGTTGACCCTGGCCCGCAACCAGAAGGTCGACATCGCCAAGATTTCGATCCTCAAGCTGGCCGAACAGTATCTGGAGTTCATCGAGGGCGCCAAGAAGCTGAACCTGGAACTGGCGGCCGATTATCTGGTGATGGCGGCGTGGCTGGCCTATCTCAAATCCCGCCTGATCCTGCCGCAGGAAAAAGGTCCCGATGGTGAACCCACCGCCGACGAAATGGCGACGCGGCTGCGCTGGCGCCTGCAGCGCCTGGATGCCATGCGCGCGGCCTCGACCCGGCTGATGGGGCGCGAGCGGCTGGACCGCGACGTGTTCGGCCGCGGCGATCCGGAAGCCGTCAATGTGATCAAGCTGCGCACCTACAAAGACACGATGTACGATCTGCTCACGGCCTATGCCACCGACCGGGTGCGCAAGCTGGGCGGCAAGACCTACCGCCCGCAAATGGCGCCGGTGCTGCATATCGAGGAAGCGCGCGAGCGGCTGGAGCGGATGCTGGGCAAGATTTCCGACTGGAGCGCCCTGACGCGGCTGCTGCCGTTCGAATGGTCGGGCGGCAACCGGCGGCGCTCGGCGGTGGCCTCGACCCTGCTGGCGGCCCTGGAACTGGCCCGCGACGGCAAGGTGGAGATACAGCAACTAGCCCCGTTTGCGGACATATTTGTGCGGGACCGCCCCGCGGGAGCATGACATGAGCAGCGTAGCCAAAATGATCGAGACGATTGAAACCGAGATGGAAGCCCAGCAGGCCAACCCCGAGCATCTGAGGATGGTCGAGGCGCTGCTCTTTGCGGCCTCCGAACCGCTGGATCTCAAGGCGCTGTCAACATCCTTGCCTGAAGGTGCGGATGTGCCGGGCCTGCTCAAGGCACTTCAAGAAGACTATCAAAAGCGCGGCGTAAACCTCTGTTGTGTCGCTGGAAAGTATCAATTCCGGACCTCGAGCGACTTGGCCTTTCTGCTGCGCAAGGAGCAGCCGGAACAGAAGCGCCTGTCCAAGGCGGCGATCGAGACCCTGTCCATTATCGCCTATCACCAGCCCGTCACCCGGGCCGAGATCGAGGACATTCGCGGGGTCGCCATGTCCAAGGGCACCATCGACATTCTGATGGAGATCGGCTGGATCAAGATCCGGGGGCGCAAGCGCACCCCCGGGCGCCCGGTCACCTACGGCACCAGCGAGGCGTTCCTGGTCCAGTTCGGGCTGGAGAGCGTGGCGCACCTGCCGGGGCTGGACGAGCTCAAGGCGGCAGGCTTCCTGGAAGCGATTCCGCCCTCGGGCTTCGACGTGCCCAGCCCATCGGATGAGCTGGGCCCGGACGAGGATCCTTACACGGGCGATGAGCCGGAAGATCTGGCGACTGGTTCGCCGAATCTGGACGAAGCATAACTCTGCTTTGTCATCCCCGTCCGAGCACCGCTTAGCGGCGCGCACCAAACCTTAACCCACTTTACTTGCACTGAAAGTTGAAGGCGCGGGTACCGTCGACCCCGGGGCCGCTGCTGTTGGTCCTGAAACAGCCCGCCGCGCCGATATTGCGCGGATCATTGTCGGGGACCGCGACGCTGCCGTCCGGATTCAAACGCACGCCGTCCTTTTTCAACTGCGCCCATTCGGCGTTGGTCTTGCAGATCATCGGCGTGCCGATCTTGGAGCCGGTCACGTCCGCGCCGCGCATGCAACGCTTGGCCTCGGGATCGCCTTCGCCGGAGGGCTGACCGGCGGCCCAGGCCGCTGCCGGCAGCAGGGCAAGGAGAAAGATCAATGCCGGACCGCGCATGCACGCCCCCTTAAAGCGGACGAGCTTCAGCATAGCCCTTCTTGAGGGCCGTTCGTAGCGCAATCGCTGACAGGCGATCAGGGCGCGTTGGCCGCCGCCGCCATCTTGTCGACAGCCGCCTGGAAGCGGACTTTGCGCCCCTCATAGGCGTCGGTACGCGCCTTCGGGTCGGTCAGGGCGGCCTGGTTCCAGATCAGGCTATAGACCAGCCGGGAATGGGTGGCATCGACCGCCTCCATCGCCATGGTGCCGTGATAGAAGATCGGCGTGAAGGGTTGGGCATAGGTGTAAGAGCGCGAGGTGCGCGCCACCACATTTTCCACCACGCTGCCGGTGGCGGTGATGATGGTGCGCAGCGAGCCCAGTTCGCCCTTGCCCGAATTGATGGTGCAGCCTTTCACATCCAGATATTTGGCGATGGCGCACCAGTCATTGCCGCCGACCCGCTCCCAGGCGATATCGGCCGGCTTGTTGATACTGGCGGTGAAGTTCAGGGTGACCCAATCGGCCGGTTGCGGTGTCTGCGCCTGCGCGGCGCCCAAGCCCAAAGCCAAAACCGCCGCCGCCGCAAAAATCTTTTTCATGTTCCCAACTCCGCTTCCAGTTCCACCACCACAGCCTCGCCATTTTCCAAAGCGATGGCCAGATCGCCCTTGCGCAGCGCAACCGCATCCTTGCCGAACACGTCATTGCGCCAGCCATGCAGGGCTGCGACCCCATCATCCTCGTTGGCGGCCAGCCGTTCAATATCCTCGGCATTGGCGATCAGCCGGGGGGCGACATTTGCGGCCTCGGCCCGCAGCCGCAGCAGGGTCTTGAGCAGGTCGACCACGGCGGGGGAGGGCTCGCGGCGGCGGCGCTGCTTGTTCTCGTCGAGTGCCCCCTGGGGCGGCGGGGCGTGCAGCCCTTCGGCGATGGCTTCCATCAGTCCCTTGCCCAGCCTGGAATTGGCGAAGCCCTTGGGCACGGCCCGGATGCGCTCCAGCGCTTCCGGCGTTTCCGGCGGATGGGCGGCGATTTCGCTCAGGGCTTCGTCCTTGAGCACCCGGCCGCGCGGAATGTCCCGCGCCTGGGCCTCGCGTTCGCGCCAGGCCGCCAGCGCCGCCAGCAGCGCCAGGAATCGCTTGTTGGAGGTGCGCGGCTTCAGCCGTTTCCAGGCCTGTTCCGGCTCGATCCGGTAAAGGGCAGGGTCCTGCAGGGCGGCAACTTCCTCCGCCACCCAGGCGGCGCGCCCGGTTTTTTCCAGCCGCGCTTTCATCCATTCGTAGATCACCCGCAGATGGGTGACATCGGCCAGGGCATATTCCAGCTGCCGCTTGCTTAAGGGGCGGTGGCTCCAATCGGTGAAACGCGCCGACTTGTCGATTTCGACATGGGCGATCTTGCGCGCCAGGGTTTCGTAAGACGCTGCATCGCCGAAACCGCAAACCATCGCGGCGATCTGGCTGTCGAACAAAGGATCGGGCAACACGCCGCCTTGCAGGAAAAATATTTCGATATCCTGCCGCGCCGCATGCATCACCTTGACGATATGCGGCCGGCGGATCAGTTCGTAAAAGGGCGCCAGATCCATGCCGGGGGCCAAGGGATCGATGATGGCCTCGATGCCTGGCGCGGCGACCTGGATCAGGCAGAGTTTGGGATAATAGGTCTGGTCGCGCAGGAATTCGGTATCCAGCGCCAGATAGGGCGCATGCCCCAGTTCCGCGATCAGGGCGCCAAGTTCGTCGTTCGTCTCAACAATTCGCATCGGTTTCTGATAGCGGATTCGGGCGGAAAACGGGGATTAAAAACCGTGTTTCCCCTCATTCCGGCTGTGACCTGTTGACATGCAACTAAATGGTTGCATATAGTTCGGTCATGGTCGCCGATGAAGACAAAGTGTTCAAAGCCCTTGCCGATGCCAGCCGGCGTCAGCTGCTCGACCGGCTGCGCCGCAAGAACGGCCAGACGCTTTCGGAACTCTGCGAAGGCCATGACATGAGCCGCCAGGCGGTGACCAAGCATCTCAATTTGCTGGAGGAGGCCAATCTGGTCGCCACAACAAAGCGAGGCCGCGAAAAGCTGCACTTCCTCAACCCCGTCCCCATCAACGAGATCTACATGCGCTGGATCGGCAAATTCGAGCAGGGCCGCGTCCAGGCGCTCCACAATCTCAAGCAAGCGTTACAGGAGAAAGACCAATGAGCAAAACAGAATTCCTCTACACCACTTACATCCGCTCCACGCCGCAGAAGGTCTGGGACGCCATCACCAACCCGGAATTCGCCCGCCAATATTGGGGCCATGGCAATGTTTCGGATTGGAAGCCCGGCTCCAAATGGGACATGGTGCGCGGCGACGGCTCGAACATTGTCCAGACCACGGGAGAAGTGCTGGAAAGCCATCCGCCGCGCCGGTTGGTGATCAGCTGGGTCGATCCCGCCAAGGCCGCCGACGCTTCCGAATATTCCCGCGTCACCTTCGAGATCGAAGTGGTGAAGGATGCCGTGCGTCTGGACGTCTTCCACAGCGAACTCGAGGCCGGTTCCGACATGGCCCGGGGCATTTCCAATGGCTGGCCGCGCGTGCTCAGCGGCCTCAAGAGCTTCCTGGAGACCGGATCGGGCCTCAACCTTATGTGCGACGCCATAAAGGCCAAGGTGGCGTAAAGCAATGGTCTGACGCTTCTAAGGAGGCGTCAGACCTATCGCCTTTCCGGCAAAACCCGCGGCATCGAAATAACGCTGCTCGCCCACTTGCTGGAAATTCAGGATGGTGCGGGCGCCATTCGCCGCCGGCGCGGATTGAATGGTCTTGCGTTCCGCCGTCACTTCGCTGCCGCCGGTCAATGCCTCGCCGATCACCCGTCCCTTGAGCTTGCCCTTGGCCGGCAAGTCGATGCCCGCGATATGGGCGAGGGTGGGCGCGATATCGGCATTGGAGACCGGGGCGGGATCGGCATAACCGGATTTGAAGCTGGGCCCGATCGCCGCCATGAAATTGCGGGTCTCGGCGCGCGACAGCGAGCCATGGCTGCCCTGGCCGGTGGCGCCGCCGGTGTCATGCACGCCCACGCCGCATTGCAGCTTGTTCTCGCAGTCTCCCGCGAAGCTGCGGAAACTGACATAGATGGAAGGCACCGGAGTCTTTGCCGATCCCACCAGATTCACATCGCTCATGGACAGCGCGCCGGGAAATTTTCCCAATTTGTCGTGAACGAAAATCGCCCCGACATAATCCTGGGTGGTAAGGAATTTGACGATGTCGCCCGCCAGCTTCTTGCTGTTCTGCGGCAGGTAGATCAGGTCGGAGCCGCCATTGCCGGTCACGATGACCTCGGGTTTCTGCGCGTCGCGGCCCAAGACATTGTTGTTGACCTTGGGCAGGCCCAGCGCGACCGCCAGGTCCGAGGCCACGAAGCCTTGGCTGAGTTGGCCGCCTTTCGCCGACGGGCTGGTCTGGCTTTCATGGCTGATGGTGACAAAGCCGTGGTCGGCGGTGACAAAGACATCCGTGGTCTTGTCCAAGCCTTGTTCCTTCAAGGCCGCCAGCAACTGGCCCAGCATGGTGTCGGCGTTGCGGGTGCCGGCCCGGCCGCTGGGGCCGTTGATGCCCGGCACATATTCTCCCACGCTGTCCTTGGTGCCGTGCTGGCTGACATCGGGATCGCGCGACCAGAACAAGAGCGCGAAAGGTTTTCCAGCGGCGGCAAAACGGGGAAGCACGATACGTGTCGTCGCCTTCATCAACCAGACTTGCTGCTCGATGTTGGGGACACCGTTCTTGGGCGCTTCAGGTCCGACAAAGGCGCTCTTCATGCCGTCGGTGAACCAGGCGGGCATGCCGATGCCGCCCTCGCGGCCGCTGTCGTCGTCCAGGATCAAGGTCTGGCTGCCGTCGGCGGCGGCGGTTAGATCCTGCAGCCGCGTTGGTCCCAGCTTGCCGATCACTGCGGTGGAAAAGCCCTGTATCCGGGCGCGGGCGATCAGCGAGTCCTCGTTCAGGTGATTGCCTCCGAACTTCTCACTCACCTCGGCCAGCACTTGATTGTTCTCGAGCCCGACAACCGTGCCGCCCTTGGCATGTTGCATGGGCGTGCCGGTATGCAGGGTGTTGCCGAAATTGCCGGTGTCGCCGATGTAATGACCGGTGGCGATGGCGCTGCCATTGACCATGGTGATGGTGGGAAACAGCGAATGGCTGTTGGTGAAGTCCACGCCTTCGGTCTTGAGCTTGTACATATTCGGCATATTGCCGGGCTCCACGCTGCCGTAACGCAGCCCGTCCGCCACGAAGATGATGATATTGCGCTGCTTCTGTCCCGATGGGGGTGTCTGGCCCAGGACAGGCATGGTCAAAAGGGTCAGGATAAGGCCGGTTACGGACGCAATTTTCATGTCTGATTCCCTCGATTTGGAGGCACGTTAACCGGGCTTTGCGACGGGAAAAACCGGCTATTTCCACGCCACCGCCTTACCCTTGACCTACCCCCCATAAACCGCCAAAAACCCTGGCTTTCGCAAGGAATTTTCCGCCAATGCATGCCTATCGCACCCATACCTGCGGCCAGCTTCGCAAGGCCGATGTTGGCGCCACGGTGCGTCTGTCGGGCTGGGTCAATCGCCGGCGCGATCATGGCGGGTTGATCTTCATCGATCTGCGCGATCATTACGGCATTACCCAATGCGTGATCGAGCCCGATGCGGCGGCCTTCGCCTTGGTGGATACGGCGCGCTCGGAATGGGTTCTGACCTTGACCGGCAAAGTGGTGGCGCGCAGCGCCGAGACGGTGAACAAGGACCTTCCGACGGGTGAAATCGAGCTGCGCATCGAACAGGCCGCGATTCAGAGCAAGGCCCAGGAATTGCCGCTGCCGGTGTTCGGCGATCACGATTATCCGGAAGAGACGCGGCTGACTTACCGCTTCCTGGATCTGCGCCGCGAGCGGCTGCACAAGAACATCATGCTGCGGGCGAATATCGTCACGTCCTTGCGCCGCCGCATGGTCGAACAGGGCTTCACCGAATTCCAGACCCCGATCCTGACGGCGTCTTCGCCGGAAGGCGCACGCGACTTCCTGGTACCGTCGCGCCGTTATCCCGGCCAGTTCTATGCCCTGCCGCAGGCCCCCCAGCAGTTCAAGCAGCTGATCATGGTGTCGGGCTTCGACCGCTATTTCCAAATCGCGCCCTGTTTCCGCGATGAGGATGGCCGCGCCGACCGTTCGCCGGGCGAGTTCTATCAGCTCGATCTGGAAATGAGCTTTGTCACCCAGGACGATGTCTTTGCCGCCGTGGCGCCCGTGCTGGCCGGGGTGTTCGAGGAATTTGCGGACGGCAAGAAGGTTACGAAACCGGACCAGTTCCCGCGCATTCCCTATGCCGAGACCATGCTGAAATACGGCACCGACAAGCCGGATTTGCGCAACCCGATCGAGATCGTCGATGTGTCGGAGCTTTTCGGCCGCGCCGAAGTCGAATTCAAAGCCTTCAAGAACAAGACTGTGCGCGCGATTCCCGCGCCCGGCGCCGCGTCCCAGCCGCGCAGCTTCTTCGACAAGCTGAACGAATGGGCCCGGGGCGAGGGCGCCGCGGGCTTGGGCTATATTCAATTGGACGAAGAAGCCGGCGCGCTGGTGGGCAAGGGCCCCATCGCCAAATTCATTCCCGCCAATACCCTGGCCGACATGGCCAAAGCCGCCAAGGTCAAGGCCGGTGACGCGCTGTTCTTCTCGGCCGACGCCAAACCCGACCGCGCCGCTGCCATCGCGGGCGCCGCCCGCACGCGGCTGGGCCGCGAGCTGGGGTTGATCAAGGACGACGAATACAAGTTCTGCTGGATCGTCGATTTCCCCATGTATGAGTGGAACGAGGACGACAAGAAAATCGACTTTTCCCACAATCCCTTTTCCATGCCCCAGTTCGACCGCGAAAAATTCCTCGCATTGGACAAAAACGACAACGATACGATCCTGGGGCTGAAGGCCTATCAGTATGACATCGTCTGCAACGGCTATGAATTGTCGTCGGGCGCCATCCGCAACCACGATCCCGATGTGATGCTCAAGGCCTTTGAGATCGCCGGCTATGCCCGCGAGGAGACCGAGGAAAAGTTCAAGGGCATGATCAATGCCTTCCGCCACGGCGCTCCGCCGCATGGCGGCACCGCGCCCGGCATCGACCGCATCGTGATGCTGCTGGCGGGTGAGGAGAACCTGCGCGAGGTCACCATGTTCCCCATGACCCAGCAGGCCCAGGACCTGTTGATGAACGCCCCCAGCCCGGCCAACCAGAAGCAGCTCAAGGAGCTGCATCTGCGGGTGGTGTATCCGGAAAAGGCGTAAAACTCCCTAGGAATTTTGGGCGTGTGCATCGCATCATTGCGAAGGCGGTCAGCGAAAAGCTGTGGCCTGGAAACAAACGCCGGGTAAGACTGGCACATTGCATCCCGAACAATCACCATGGGGGAGCGATGCCATTCAAAATGCCAGCCAAAAAGACAGTATTGACGGCGGTTGTACTGATCTTGGCGGGCGGTCCCGCCTGGTCACAACAGGCCAATTGGTGGTCCGCGCCGGGCCGCGAGGATGGCCCGTCCCGAACCGTCTGGGCGGCGCGGAAGACGCCGGAAACGCCTTATCGCGGACCCAACAAGCCGATCTGGCGCATCGCCGACATCCTGAAGGCGCATGCGGGCCAAAAGAGCTGGGACCAGCGCGTGCTGCTGAACCGCGACTTCGACGGCCATTACATCGCGATGGCGCCGGGGGAGAAGACCAAATGCCTGTTCTATGCCGACGACCGCGCCTTCGGCTGGATCTATAGCGGCCAGGTCAGGATCGCCATCGACGGCCAGGAGCCCAGGATTTTGTCCAGGGGCTGGGCCTTCAATGTGGCGCCCCGGCTTTCCTATTGCATGGAAGCTGTCGGCAGCGAGCCGGTGGTGTTTTTCCGCATGACGCCGGCGGGGCAGGCGCCGTCCTATCCCGAAAGCGAAACACCGGCGCCGCTCAAAGGCTATATCTACGAAGAGACCCGCATCACTTCGACCGGCGGGTATGATGCATTCAACCAGCCGTTCTTCGATATCGACGAATATGGCGCATCGGAGCGCACCGGCGAGCGCTTCCTGTTTGACGGCCACACTTCCGCAAACCCGCGCCGGGATATCGCCATCACGCACCTGCCGCCCGCCACCGACTGGGGCCATTTCCATGCCGGCATGGCGGAAGCCTGGGTCGATGTTTATGGCCAGATCGATGTGCTGATCTCTGGTGTCGGGCTGGTCCGTGGCGAGCGGGGTGATGTGATCCATGTCCCCGAAGAACGCTGGCACCGGGCCACCAGCCGGCCGGGCAGCGGCAAAAGCATCCGCTTGTCCATGATATCGCGCAGCAAGGAAGGTCAGGTCCTGTTCTACCAGGCCGATGCCAAAGCGGGCGGAAATTGATCGAAATGAAAAGATGGATCACCCGGACAGTCGCAAGCGGCAGCGTAGCGACGGGTGATGACGCTTCGCGTCAGTTGAGCTTGTCGCCCACGCCCTTGATGCTGTCGGCGATCAGGCTCTTGGCGCGGTTCTCGTCCAGCCGGGCGGCGATCAGCTTCTGGGCCGCGTTGACGGCGGTATCGGCGGCCAGGCCGCGGATTTCGTTCAGCGCCGCGGCTTCGGCCTGGGCGATCTTGTCCTGGGCGGCGGCGGCGCGGCGCGCGATCTGGGCTTCCAGCGCGGCGCGGGATTCCTTCTGGAACTGGGCGGCCTCGGCGGTGGCGGCGGCAATGATGCTTTGGGCTTCGGCCTCGGCGCCGGCGGCGCGCTTCTGGTAATCGACCAAGAGGGCGGCGGCTTCGGTGCGCAGCCGCTTGGCTTCTTCCAGTTCGGCGGCGATCACGGCGGCACGCTGGTCCAGCATCTTGCCGACCATGCCGGGAACGCCCTTCCACAATAGCAGGCCGACAACGATCAGAAAGCCGACAACTTCCCAGGTCTCATGATGGTGAAAGATTTCCATGGCTCAGTTTCCCATGGCCTTGGCGGCATCTTCCGCCGAGACCTTGTCGCCGGTCAGGCGTTCGACAATGGCGACGGCCGCGTCGCGCGCCGCCGCGGTCACCGCCTGCTTGGCGCTTTCGCGCGTCGAAGCGATGCGGGCGTCGGCGGACGCCATGGCCTCATGCGCCTTGGCATCGGCTTCCGCCTTGGCCTTGGCGATCTCGGCATTGAGCTTGGCGCGGGTTTCCTCGGCCAGGGCGTTGGCATTGGTGCGGGCCTTGGTCAGCGCCATTTCATACTTGGCCTGGGCGGCTTCGGCATCGGCGCGCGCCTTGCCGGCCTCGGCAATGGCGCCATTGATGGTGCCGCGGCGGTTGGTGATGGCGCCATTGATTTTTGGGCCCGCCACTTTCCAGACAATCGTGAACAGGAACGCGAACGTCACCACCAGCCAGAAAAGCTGGCTGGGAAAGGTGGTGGTGTCGAACGGCGGAAAGCCACCCTCTTTATGAGCAGCTTCCGTCGTTTCGGTGGTGGCGCCGTGTTCTTGCACGGTCTCAGCCGCCGAACAGGATGATCAGGGCCACGACCAGGCCGAACAGGCCGGTGGCTTCGCACAGCGCGAAGCCGAGCAGCAGGTTGGTGGTCTGGCTGGCGGCGGCGCCCGGATTGCGCAGCGCGCCCGACAAATAGGAGCCGAACACATTGCCGATGCCGATACCGGCGCCGACCAGAGCGATACAGGCAATGCCCGCGCCAATCATTTTCGCAGCTGCAAGTTCCATTTTATGTCCCTTCTAGGTTTCAGTGTTTAGTGGTGATCGTGGAGGTGAAGCGCTTCGTTGAGATAGATGCAGGTCAGGATGGAGAAGACATAGGCCTGCAGGAACGCCACCAGCAGTTCCAGCAGCATGATGCCGACCATCAAAAGCAGCGGCGCGATCGCCAGCCCGGTGAAGATGCCGCCCGCCGCGCCCAGCGAAACCACAAAGCCCGCGAACACCGCCAGCAGGGTGTGGCCGGCCAGCATGTTGGCGAACAGACGGACCGACAGGCTGATGGGACGCGAGCAGAAGGAGATCAGCTCGATCACGATCAGCAAGGGCAGGATGTAGATCGGCGCCTTGGGCACGAACAGCAAGAAGAAGCGGATGCCGTGCTTGGCGAAACCGGTGACGATCACCACCAGCATCACCAGGCTCGCCAGCGCCAAGGTGACGGCGATC
>CBHTTW010000017.1:0-19915 GCA_966096025.1 uncultured Alphaproteobacteria bacterium
CGACAAGGCGTTCCGCAACATGGCGCTGTCGGCGCGCGATGCCACCCTGCTGGCATCGCCCATCCTGGTTCCGGGCGTGAAGTATGAGAAGACCCAGACCCTGACGATCAATCTGGATCCGAAGGCCGTGTTACGGTAAATCCCGCGCCACGCGAAAACCCGTCAGAGTGGAATAATCATATTCCTGGTCGGCGCCATTTTCCGACGCCCCTGCCCGCGCGGCGCTGCGCACAAAGATCGGCACATTGTTCCAGGCGCCGCCGCGCACCACGCGGCGAATGCAGAAATTATCCGTCCAGGCGCGGCCATCGGTGGGAGCGCCGACATAACTGGGATGCCAGCAATCGGCCGTCCATTCCCAGACATTGCCCAGCATGCCCGACAGGCCGAAGGGATTGAGGTCGAAGGCATCGACCGGTCCCAGCAATCGATTGTCCCATTTGCTGCCGCAGCCGTTGCAATTGGCATGGCCGCCGCCGATCTCCTCGCCCCACCAGCGCGCCGTGCGGGTGCCGGCGCGGGCGGCATATTCCCATTCCGCCTCGCTGGGCAGGCGGTAGGGATTGCGGTTGCCCAACCCTGGCCGCGCGGCGCGGGCGCGGGCATTGATCCAGGCGATATAGGCTTCCGCATCTTTCCAATCCAAGCATACGGCGGGCCAGCGCGGCGGTTCGACATCGGTCGGGGTCGCGGCCTGGCCGCGATGCAGTTGCTTCCAGCCCAATCCCAGCAGCGGATTGCAGGGTTGCGGCTGGTGGCCGGTGGCATTGAGGAAGGCGAGAAATTCGGCGCTGGTGACGGGATATTTGGCCAAGGCAAAGGCCTTGATGGTCACGGCATGCTGCGGCCCTTCGGAGTCGAAACGGCCGGGCTCGCCGGCCGGGCTGCCCATCAGGAATTTTCCCGCCGGAATTCCCACCATCTGCGGACATTCCGGACATTCTTGGAAGGAACGGTCGGAGGGTTCGCCGGCTTGGTGGTCCGGCACCGGCGGCACCGCAGCCTGCCCGCCCAAAAGCACGGTCGCGGCCAGAATCGCGGCAAGGCGGAATTTCATCCTTGCATCAAATCATGTATCCAGCGGCATGAACATTCTGGTCGCCTGCGACTCCTTCAAGGACGCCCTGCCCGCCGATGCGGTGTGCCGCGCCATCGCCGCCGGATTACGGAAAAGCCATCCCGGCGCGGCCATCATCGAAATGCCCTTGTCGGATGGGGGCGAAGGCCTGCTCGACGTACTGCGCGCGCCCCTGGGGCTGGAATGGATCGAGAAGAGCGTCGCCGATCCTTTGGGCCGCAACATCCTGGGCCGTTACGGCCTGTCGGCCGACCGCCAGACCTGTGTGGTGGAAATGGCGGAAGCCAGCGGCTTGCAGCGCCTGACTTTGGCGGAGCGCGATCCACGCAAAACCTCCACTTTGGGAACCGGCCAATTGCTGGACGATGCCAGGCGGCGCGGCGCACGGCGCGCCATTCTGGCGATCGGCGGCAGCGCCACCAATGATGGCGGCATCGGCGCGGCCGCGGCGCTGGGTTGGGGATTTCTGGACACCGACGGAAACACGGTGCCGCCCGATGGCGGACATTTGAACGCAATCGCCAAACTGGTCCCCGCGCCTTTGCCGTTTGAAAGCATGGAAGTGCTTTGCGACGTCACCAATCCGCTGTCCGGCCCCACGGGCGCGGCCTGGATTTACGGCCGCCAGAAAGGCGGCAGCGATCCGGTGCTGGCGGAATTGGATAACGGCTTGAAGCATCTGGCCGCCCTGGTGAAAGCACAATTGGGACGCGATGTCGCCGATCAGCCGGGGGCCGGCGCGGCCGGCGGGTTGGGTTACGGCGCGGTCGCTTTTCTGGGCGCGCAACTGCGGCGCGGCATCGAGATTGTGCTGGACATGACCGGGTTCGATGCCGCCGCGCGCGAGGCCGATCTGATCATCACCGGCGAAGGCCATCTCGACGGGCAAAGCGCGCAAGGCAAATTGATCCAGGGCTTGTGCGGCCGCAGCCATGGAACGCCGGTAATTGCGTTATGCGGCAAGCTTTCCGCCGCGCCGGATCAGATCAAGACGATTGGGCTGAAAGCGGCCTATTGCATCAACCGCGAAGAAAAGCCGCTGGCCGAGATGCTGGCGAATACGGCGGCCAATCTGGAAATGACGGCGTCGGAGCTGAAACTCTAAACCGCGAACAGCGGACTGTCTTCCAAGGACATGGTGTGGAACGCCGCGTCCACTTTCATGTCCAGCACCATGGGATGATGGTCCGACGGGCCCTTGTCCAACACTTCCGACGCCGAACACACCAGTCCGCGCGCAATGCAGCGGTCCAGCCTGAGCGCCACGATCTTGCCGGCGCGATGGGTCTTTTTGCGCGGCCCGATATCGGAGAAGCCCTGAAAGCCCACCGGCCCCACGGCATTGAAATCGCCGATGATGGCGGCGGGGCCTTGCAGCTGTTCCATGATATGGCGCAGCTGGAAGCGGTTGAGAAACTGGCCATGGCTGAGATGGACATTGGCGATGGTCATGCCGCGAACCGAGAGGATCTGCGCCAGACGCGGCGGCACCCGGCCGGGCAGGATCGAATAGGGCAGCCGGATGGCGGTGGATTGCGGCAGCGGATGCGGGCTCCAGGCCGCCAGGCCGTAGATGCGCGACTGCATGGGGTGGCGGAAAAAATGTCCGCCCACCAGCGAGGGCAGCGCGGTGATGTCCTCGGTGCATTCCTGCAGCAAAAGCAGATCGGGATGATGGCTTTTGACCAGCTTGGCGACATCCTCGACCCCGGCGCCGACCCGGCGCAACAGATTCCAGCTTATCACCCGCAGGCGGTCACTGGGGGTATGGGGGGTAAAGGAGGGAGTCATCGCGGATGCCGGGCTATACTGTATCTGAATTCTGGATCCAAACTCTGTATCAAAACGGGTAAATCGGGAACTGGTTTCGGGTCAAATCACCTATACTGGACGCAGAATAGGCAAAAATCGGCCCCAATCCAATTTAAGATTCAGCATCTCCCATGTTTCCCTTCCATCTGACTTGGCCCACACCCGCCGAGGCCACCTTCCTGGTGGCGCTGTATGTGTTGCTGGCCGTGACGGTCAGCATCGATGTCCTGCTCAAGAAAAGCGATGTGCGCAGCGCCCTGGGATGGATCGGTGCGGTCTGGCTGGCCCCGATTTTGGGGTCGCTGCTCTATTACATGTTCGGCATCAACCGCGTGACCCGGCGCGCCCTGAAGCTGGGCCGGCTGGACGAGGCTTCCCGTTCCATCGATGCCGCCACACCCACTTGCGATCCCAACATCGCGCTTCTGTCCGAGGTCAGCCGCAAGATCACCGAAAGCCCGCTGGTGGCGGGGAACCAATTGACCATTCTGGAAGGCGGCGACCAGGCCTATCCGCCCATGCTGGACGCGATCCGCGGCGCCAGAAAAAGCGTCGCCATGAGTTCCTACATTTTCCGCGACGACGACGCCGGGCAGGAATTTGTCGAGGCGCTGAGTGAGGCTGCCCGGCGCGGCGTGGAAGTGCGGGTGCTGCTCGACGGGGTGGGAACGGGCTATCTCTATCCCGGAATCTATTACCGGATGCTGCGTCATCGTGTGACGGCGGCGCGCTTCCTGCACACATGGATGCCTTGGCGCATGCCGTTCCTCAATATGCGCAATCACCGCAAGATTCTGGTGGTCGATGGCCGCGTGGCTTTCATGGGCGGCATCAATATCGGGTCGGAAAATTGCGACGGCCCGTCAGGCAAGCGCAAGGTCCAGGACGTGCATTTCAAGGTCACCGGCCCCGCCGCCTGTATCGTGATGGACGCTTTCGCCCGCGACTGGACCTTCACCACCGAGGAAATTCTGGATCAGGAATTCTGGTGGCCGAAACTGGAGGCTTGCGGCAAGTCTTTCGCGCGCGGCCTGCGTTCGGGACCCGATGCCGATATCTACAAGATCGAATTGATGCTTGGTGCCGCGATCAACCTGGCGCAAAAACGCATCCGCATCGTCACGCCTTATTTCCTGCCGGACGCGCGGCTGCAATTCGCCATTCAGCAGGCGGGGCTGCGCGGCGTCCAGGTGGAAATCGTGATCCCCGGCCGCAGCGACCAGCGGCTGATGGACTGGGCGATGCGCGGACATCTGCGATTTTTCCGCTACATCCGCGCCGATATCATCGCCACGCCGCCGCCCTTCGATCACACCAAGCTGTGCACCGTGGACGGCGAATGGTCGCTGATCGGCAGCTCGAACTGGGATACCCGCAGCTTCAGGCTGAATTTCGAGTTCAACCTGGAAATCATCGACCGCGACTTCACCGCCAAGCTGGACGGTTTGATCGATCGACGCATCGCCAGCGGCCGCCGCCTGACCCCCGACATGCTGGCGGCGGAGCCGATCTGGAAAAGGCTGCGCAACGCCTCGGCGCGATTGCTGATGCCTTATCTCTGAAGCTTCAACGCCAACGCCCAAATGGCCAGTCCGCCCAGCGCCAGGCCGCTGCCGACCAGCCCGGTCGAGGCCAGGCCGAAACCATGCGCGATGGCGATCCCGCCCAGAAGCGGACCCAGCGCATTGGCGACATTGAAGGCGGAATGATTGAGCGCCGCCGCCAGGGTCTGGGCCTTGCCCGCCACATCCATCAGCCTTGTTTGCAGAATGGGTCCCAAGGCGCCGCCCAGGCCGATGGCAAAAACCGACAGCATGATGGTCCAGAGATTGCCGGTGGCCAGGGGATAGATCGCCAAGGTGACGGCGAACCAGACCAGCAGCCCTCCCGCCGTTGCCATCAGGCGGCCATGGGCGAAACGCGGCACGATCACCAGGCCCGACATCATGCCGGCGCCGAACACCGCGAATACCAGGGGCGTCACGCTTTCCGCAACCCCGGTCACCTCCAGCAGAGTATCGGCGAGATAGGTATAGACCGCGAACAGGCCGCCGAAACCGACCGCGCCGATGGCCAAAGTGAGCAGCACATCGCGGTTCTTCAAGGCGCCGAGTTCGGTCAAAGGACTGGCGCCCTCCTGCGGCGGCTGATGCGGCGCGAACAAGGCCACCAGACTGGCGGTGAGCAGCGAGAGCAGCGCGACAATGAAAAAGCCCCAGCGCCAGCCGATCGCCTGGCCAAGCCAATTGGCGGACGGCACGCCGATAATGGTGGCCACCGTCAGACCCATCAGCACCCGCGCCGCCGCCTGGGCGCGTTTCTCACCGGGCACCAGCGACGCCGCCACCAGCATGGCGACGCCGAAATAGGCGCCATGCGGCAGGCCGCTGATAAAGCGCAAGACCAGCATGGCGCGATAGGAGGGCACCAATCCGGTCAGGCCATTGGCGAAAGCAAACACCAGCATCAGTCCGATCAGCAAAGTGCGCCGCGCCAGCCGCGCCGACAGGACCGAGATCAAGGGCGCGCCCAGCACCACACCCAGGGCATAGGCGCTGATGGCATGACCGGCCGCCGGCGCGCTGATCCCCAGATCGCGCGCGAAATAGGGCAACAGGCTCATGGTGGCGAATTCGGTGGTGCCGATGGCGAACCCGCCCACGGCCAACGCGAAATGAACCAGATCGGGATGGGAATGACGGGCCAAAGCCGACTCGTGTGTGAAAGAAACGGTCTACGACACGGCGCGCGCCGCGCCAATGCGGCCAATCCGCGCCGCTCTCAAAACAAAAAGGACCGACGGCTTTTCGCCACCGGCCCTTCACCCCAACCACACCACACAGGGATACACAACGCGTTCAGAGTGACGCCAAAAGAAATACAGCGGGTAAACATCACGCGGAACCTTGCTAGGTGCTACTACCTAGCGGTCTGGAAAACACCAGCAGGAACCGGACGCCTTGCGGCTTAAGTGTTTCTGCTTAGGGCGCGTCAGGATTCAACAATCTGCGCGTGCCGCATCACCTCATGCCAGGACGGCAGGCTGGTGGCGCCGGCTTTCACCGCTGCTTCCGCCTTCTGCTCGGCGGATTGCACCGCGCGCAAGCGCGCAAGCACGGCCGGTGCCTGCGCCAGCGGAACGACCACCACGCCATCCGCGTCTCCAACAACAATATCGCCCGAAGAAACCAGCACGCCGCCCAGCACCACGGGCGCGCCCACTTGCCCCGGTCCGCTGCTGGCGGGAGAATTTGGCACGATGCCCATGGCGAACAGCGGCAGCCCGGCCGCCACGATTCCGGCGCGGTCGCGCGCCAGCCCATCGGTGACAAAAGCGGCCACGCCCTTGTTGCGCATCGCGCCGGCCGCCAGATCGCCGATCACCGCCGTGCCGGTATAATGTTCATTGGTGCACATGATGACATCGCCCGGCTCAGCCTCCATCGCCGCCCCGGCCACGCCGTAGAAATCGGCGGGATAGGCATGCGCGGTCAGCGCCGGTCCGGCAAAACTCGCATTGGCGGGATCGAGCGGCTTGATCCGCCAGTCCAGCGCACCGCGGCCCTCCATGGCGTCGACCAGATGCGAGGTCATCGCGCCGCGAAAGGCCTCGATCAGCGATGCATCCGGGCGGCGATGGCCGCGATGGATCGTCAGCAGCGGCGGGTTCTCAATCATGCGCGTTTTCCTCCCCTTGGATGGAAGCGCGATGATGCAACAATTTCCGCAGGCACGCGACCCTGCTCTCACTCTGCGAGACAGGGCGCAAGGCTGGACAGCGGGGGTGGAATCGGTGGCTAGCTCGCGCTCTCGCTGGAGGAGGACGCCGCATGCTCAATCGCCGCCACACGCTTGCCGGGCTGCTTGGGCCCGCCGCCATGTTCGGTCTGGATGGAGTGGCCGCGCCCGCCCGGGCCCAGAGCGCCGCACTCGGCTCGCGCGAGAAAATCCGCGTCACCAAGATCGAGAGTTTTGTCCTGAAAAATTCTTGGGTGTTTGTGAAAATTTCCACCGATGCCGGCATCACCGGCTGGGGCGAGATGCTGAAAGACGACGCCAAGGCTTGCGCCGCTGGCGCGCTGGAGGTCGGCCATTACCTGATCGGCCAGGACCCGACACGCGTGGTGCATCACTGGCAGGCGATCCATCGCGGCGCCTTCTATCGCGGCGGCCCGATCAAGACCGCGATCTCCTCCGGCATCGATCAGGCGCTGTGGGACATAACCGGCAAGGTCTACAATCTGCCGGTTCACCGGCTGATGGGCGGCCCCACCCGCGACCGCTGCCGCGTCTATGGCCAGCCCAATATGGCCAACGGCGTCAGCGCCATGAAAGTGATCTTGCGCGACGGCAAGGATCGCGCCGCCACCAAGTATAATGAAGGCGACAAGTATATTTCCGAAGTCACGGAACGCTTCGCCGCCTTGCGCAAGAAAATGGGGCCCAGCGTCGATATCGGCGTGGAATTCCACGGCGCGGTGCAGCCGACCACCGCCATCCGGCTGATGCATGCGCTCGAGCCTTACAATCCCTGGTTCTACGAGGAAGTGGTTCAGGCCCTCAACGTCGATGTGATGGCCGAGCTGGCCAGGAAAACCTCGGTGCCGCTGGCCACCGGCGAGCGCATCTTCACCAAATGGGGTTTCAAGGAGATCCTGGAGAAGAAAGCGGCCATGATCCTGCAGCCCGATGTCTGCTATGCCGGCGGCATCACCGAACTCAAGATCATCGCCGGCATGGCCGAGGCCTATTACGCCCCGATCGCGCCGCACAATCCGCAAGGCCCCTGCTCCCTGGCGGCCAGCCTGCAAATCGCCGCTTCGATCCCCAACTTCCTGATCCAGGAGCGCGGCGACAATGAATATTCCGACCTGCTGGCCAAGCCGCTGCCGCCCATCGTCAATGGCTATCGTCCGCTGCTGACAGAACCGGGCCTGGGCATCACCATCGACGAGAACAAGCTGATGGCGCAGGTCGGCGAACCGCGGCCCTATCTGCCGCAGTTCGACGCCGAGGACGGTTCGGTGGTCGACTGGTAAGGCCTAAGCCGGAATCGTGAACGGTTTCGGATCGGAAAACCGCTTCAGCACATTGGTGGTGATGCGGGCGATGTCGTTGTCGAACCCTTTATGGTTCAAGGCGCCGATATAGGCCATGGACCCGACGGAAAACACCGCGCCGCCCGACTGGGTCTCGAAAAAGACCAATGAGGCGTAGTTCTGCACGTCATATTCGGTGCGCATTTCCGCCGCCCGTTTGGCGTCGGCCCAGGTCGGTATCGGCGTGCCTTCGGATTTCGCCAGATGCAAGGCGTGCTTGGGGGGTCCGGCGCTGAAATCGCAACGGTCGAATTCATCGCCCGCCGCACCGCCGAAATGGGTGCCGTAATCGCCGATGATCTCGGATTTCACCCCGGCAAAGATAAAGCCGGCACGGGGATTTTTGGAATCCGGCAGCACCTTGTAATAGGTGTTTCCCGAACCGAAGGTGGTACCGCAGTACTGGACACCGAGGTTGCGCACCAGCCAGCTGTGATCCCATTCCAGATTGTCGACACCGTTCAACTCGAAGCGGCGCTCGCCTTCGAAATTCTGCGGCGTCCAGTAAATCTCGTTCAGGCGCCGCAGCTCGACCGCCGGAATGCCGTCATTGCGCCAGGCCGCCGGATTCTGGAAGCCGTTACCGCCCAGATACATCAAGCGTCCGCCGGAACCGAGATAATCCTGCACAGCGGTGAAAATTTCTGGTGACTGATACTCCGGATGCTGGCCGGTGATCACCGTGCGATAGCGCGACAGAAGCGCCTTGCCTTCCTTATGCACCAGATCGTCGGTGATGACGTCATACGGCACCTTCTCATGTTCCAGCCAATCCACGATCTGGGTGTCGGAATTGAGAATATGCAGCCAGGTTTTCAAGGTGACGGTGACCAGCGGACGCCGCCAACTCGAGCGGGTCACCAGGGTGCCGTCGATATGCTGGTCGTAAAGACCGCGCCCGAATTCGGGATGCTGCATCAGAAAGTCGATATCGTCGGCGTTGAAATGAAAGGCTGGATAGCGCTCCAGCTGGGCGAAATTGCGCGTCCAGTTGGTATAGGCAAGATAGGTGGTGGTCGGAACCAGGAATGCGGTCGGCGCCGTTGTGGTGCCCTTTGGCGGCGCCACGAAGAACGGCACATAATGCTCCGACTTCCCGTGCTGCAGATGGACGGCATAGAAGCCGCTCTTCAGGCCCGACGGCACGGTATAAGTAAAGCTAGGTGCCCATTCCGCATCCAGAAGATCGTCTTCCCGGAAATAAATCGCCGAAAATTCCCTCGGCTGCTGGCGCCAGTCCTTGCTGGTCTTCCAGTGATAACCCTTCAAGGCGCGTTGCGGCCAGTTGACGCCGCGGCCATGCCAGGCGGCGGGCGACGCATCATGCACAACCAGCGTGCCGATGCCTTGCGAAAAATCCCAGAAGCCGCGCACATCCTCACCGGCGACTTCGTCCAATCTTGTGGCCAACGCGACGCGGATCATTTCGGTGGGATGCAGCGCCTTGCCCGCGATGCGCACCCCGTCGATGCGGCCATTGAACAGCGCGAAAGGCGCCGGCTGGCCATTGGCCATGGTTTCGCCGCAGCCGGCGGCAAACCGCATCGGCGTGCCGGCGGCAATCGCCCATTCCGAGTCCAGCCGCCTGGTGCCGAAAATATAGTGCAAGGGATCGGTGGGAGAATCGAGCGGGAAGTTGGGATCGGTCAGCAGCACGTCGTAAACGCGCCATTCGCCGGTTCCTGCATCGAAAGACGCGCCCAACATGGTCCAGTGGTTCTGCTGGATGAAGCGGGAAGTACGCAGCTTGAAGAATTGGCCATTGCCCTTGCCCACCCACAAGGCGCCCTCGCCGCGCTCGTCTATGCCGATCGCCCAGCCGGCCTTTTTGGTCTGGTCCCATTGCGAAGCGACGAATTGCGGACCCTTGCCGGGCAAGGTGGGCTTGATCAACGCCATCACCGAGAAGCTTTGCTTTGCCACCGCCGAGGGCGACGTCCGGTCGAAGGTCACATAGGAGCCCGACCAGACCTTCTGTTCGCTGCCTGGATAGGAGCGTGCGAAATCGGCCGCCACCGGATCGACCCGGAAGCGGCCCGCGCCGGACAGGGTGTCGCCATTGATCACCCGCACCAGCGACGCCTTGTAATCGCCCGGCGCATAGGTGCTGGCGTAAAAAGTGATCTTCTCGCCCGGGCGCACCGTGATCTGATCGCTATAGCCGACAATGGTCTTGTTCGACTTGGCCAAGGTCAGGGCATGGCCTTTATCGGCATCGGTCACTGCGCGGCGGGGACGGGCGGTGAGACTGGTCAGGGCTTGCGCCGGGCGCCTCGCCAGAGCGGCAAGCGCCGAGACTGCAGCCATCATCAACACCGAGGCGCGGCGCGTGAGATCGACCATCGACTTGTTCCCCCGTTTTTCCGCAGTCAAACATATAAGGGGGGCGGTATCAATTATGCCGGGGGCGCATCATGCGAATGTTGCGATGGCAGCCTGCGCCAAAAAATTCCGGGACGGCGCAGGGCCGTCCCGGCAAGTTGGGGAAGTCGGTCGATCCGTCTGTTTCCTAGAATTGATACCGCAGGGTCGCGCCAAAGGTCCTGGGATCCGCCGGCAGGCCCGCGATCAAGCCGGTGCTGCCGGGCGCCACCAACAGCTGCTCGAAATAATCCTGGTCGAAGGCATTGCGCAGCCAGAGCGAGAAGTCGATGCCTTGGTCGGTGCGGATACCCAAGCGGATATTGTGAACCGAATAGCCATCGACATCGGTGTAACGCGAGCGCGACGCATTGGACGAGAATTTCGAGCGGAAGTTGGCGTCATAGCCGATGTAATACTGCCCGCTCTTGCCCCAGAAGTTTGCCGGCAGCGCATATTCGCCGCCCCAGGAGAAGGCCCAGTTCGAAATACCGGGCAGCCATTGGCCGGAGATATTGCAGTTGGCCGGGCTCAGGGCGCCAGGAACGCCTGCCGCACCGGGAACCTGAGAGCCGGTAACGGTGGTGCCGCCCGCCAGTTCGGGCGGGCAAGGCGCGTCGACGAAGGTCACATATTTGTGATCGTTGAACGTGCCATTGGCATAGGCGGTGGCGCCTTCGAACGGAATGACAGAGACTTCCGCTTCAAAGCCGCGCACTTCCACCTTGCCGGCATTGGCGAGATAGCCGCGCACCAGGCCCAGATTGCCGTTGTTGACGTTGGCCTGGTAATTCTTGATCACGGTCCAGAAGCCGGTGAGATTCACCGTCAGGCGATTGTCCAGGAACTGCGACTTCAGGCCCAGCTCATAGTCGCTGACGTCCTCCGGCTTGATGGTGGTAGCGGCCAGGATCGGTGCCCCGGCGGCATTGACCGGGATGCCGTTCAGATTGATGCCGCCGCTCTTGTAGCTTTTGGCATAGGTGGCGAAAGCCATCAGGTTTTCCTCGATCTGGTACGACACGTTCAAGTCATAGGAGACGTTCGACTTGGCCAGGGTCGGGGCATAGAAGATCGGCGTGCGGGCGTCGCGCTGCGCCACGATCCAGGGATCGGTGGCAAACGGCCCGGTGAAGGAGACAAGCTGGCGGGTGCCGTTCGACGCCGTGCCGGTGACGACCGAGCTGTAATAGCCGGACTTCTCGTCATAGTTGAAGCGGATGCCGGGCGATATGGTGAGCGCCTCGGTGACATGATAGTTCAGCTTGCCGAACAAGGCCGCGCTGGTGTTCTTCAAAAGAATATCGTTGGCGGCGGTCAAATTGTTCAACACCGCCGGATTGCAAGCCAAGGTGGTGGGGGTGGCGCAACCCGGCGCACCGACCGCGACATTGCCAGGATTGAGGGTAAAGCGGCTGGCGGCGGTGCCGTTGCTTTCCGCGCCCTTGGTATGGATGCCTTGATTGAACCCGAAGATGCCGACGACAAAATCGTAATTTTCCGCCGCATAATTGTAGCGGATTTCCTGGGTGTACTGGTTTTGGTGGGTCGGGTTGTTGGAATTGGGGGTAACAGGAAGACCGGTATAGTCGCGGTCGTTCCTCGGACCCCAGTCCCAATAGCGCCAGGCCGTCACCGAGGTGAGCGTGCCGCCGCCCAGTTGCCACTCCGCCAGCACGGAAGCGCCGCCGACTTCGTTGCGGGCCTTGAGCGGGGCGTCGAGATCGGTGACGCGGTCGAAGGCATTGGTGCTGGGAACGGTATAGTTCAGCGCCGTCGCCAACGAATTGAATTGCCGGTTCAGCGGCCGCTGCGTCGTGCCGACACGGGCATAGTAAAGCGCGCAGCAGGCGGCGTCCTGCAAATTATAGTCGGCGGAGAAGGTCAGTTTGAGGTCCGGAGTCGCTTTCCACTGCACCGTACCGCGCAGGCCCAGATTGTCCTGGGCATTGACCCAGTTGGTGGTGGCGACGTTGTAGACGGTGCCGCGCCGGGTGGTATTGGAAAGACTGAGCCGGAAGGCGATGTCGTCGGTGATGGGCCCGGAAATCGATGCCTTGGCTTGCTTGAACTGGAAATTGCCGCCCGAAATCTCGCCGCGCAGCTCGAGTTGATCGAAATTGGGCGCGCGGGTGGTGATATTGATGGCGCCGGCAGTGGTGTTCTTGCCGTAGAGCGTGCCTTGCGGGCCGCGCAGCACTTCGATCCGTTCGATATCCACGAAATCCAGGGTCGTGGCGGCGATGCGGTTGTAATAGACTTGGTCGACATAAACGCCGACGCCCTGCTCGATGCCGTCATTGGTCAGGCCCAACGGCGCGCCGATGCCGCGGATGTTGATCGAAGTATTGCGCGGATTCTGTGAAAAGAACTGCACGCTGGGCAAAATTTGTTGCAGCCGGTTGAGATTGTAGGCGCCGGTGTCGGAAACGACGTCGGCGGAGACCACGGAAATCGGCACCGGCACGGTCTGGACATTTTCGTCGACACGGCGGGCACTGACGGTGATGTGTTCGGCGCCAAGCTGCGCGAACTGTACGGCGCGATCATCGGCCTGCGCCAACACCAGGGGCTGGGATGCCGCGTCCTGTTCCAGGGCCTCGGTTTCCTGCGGATATTCGGCATAAGCGATCCCGCCGGAAAGCGCCCAAATCGCCGATGCGGCCAGCAGGCTGGAACGCAAGATATTGATATTCATACTAATTCCCTCGACATACGAGGCAGCGCCATCACTGCCTTCTGCTATGACGAGGATGTAATCCCTAGTTACTCTACTGAGTCAATAGAGATTAAGGGGAATAGGCGGCGCGGGCACAAATGTCGCGGTGCAAAACGTACCGCGACATCTGGCCGGGCCTATCGCGGATTACGGATTTTCTCCCGACTGCGGCGCGCGCTTGGGATAAGGCGTCACGATGTCGAGAGGCTTGTCACCGGGCCGGGGCAGCGCGAAGGCCACCATGATCTGGTGGTATTGAAAACGATCCTGCGCCGACGGTTGCCTGGCATTGCCCGGTCCGCCCGCCGCGATCACCACATATTGGCGACCATCCTTGCCGATATAGGTCATCGGACCGGCATCGGCGGAGGACGCCATTTTGATTTGCCATAACAATTTTCCGGTACGCGAGTCATGGGCGTGGAAACGATCATCGGACGCCGATGCGAAGACGACGCCGCCGCGCGTCGCCAAAGTGGGGCCGATGGCGGTGGCGCCCATATCCTTGGCGCCCGGACCATACTCGTCTTCCATGGAACCCAGCGGCACGCGCCATTCAATCTGGCCCGACGCCAGGTTGATGGCGGCAAGCTCGCCCTGGCGACCGCCATTGCAGCTGCGTCCCTTTTTGTCGGCAAAGCGGACATTGCCGGTGGTGGAACGCAAGCCGCCATTGCCCTTCACCCCTTCGGTGGTCGAGGTCACGGTAATCATGGTGGGCTGGTTCGACACGGTGAGGAAGGCGACGCCGCGCTCTTTATCGATGGAAGCGCCACCCCAGTCGGTGCCGCCGATGGCGCCGATGCTCATCAGGCCCCAGGCACCGTCTTTCGCCGGCGGCGAGAAAGGCCCGACATCCGACAGCTTTCTTTCATTCCACAAGGCGATGCATTCCTCATGCGCCTGGGGGGAGAGCGTGGCCAGATGATCCCGCCGCACCGTCGCCGGGATCAGCGGCGGCGGAAGAATGGTGAAAGGCTGGGTGGGCGAGGTCTTTTCGCCCGGTATGGTGCTCTGCGCCACTGAGCGTTCTTCATAAGGATGGATGGGCTTGCCGGTGACAGCGTCCAGAATCCACAGCATCGCCTGCTTGGTGACCTGCACCACCACCTTGAGCTTTTTGCCGCCTTTGGTGATCTCCACCGGCGAAGGCGCGGCATTGGTATCCAGGTCGAAAATGTCGTGATGAATATTCTGGAAGCGCCACTTGATCTTGCCCGTCTCGGCGTCCAGCGCCAAGGTGGAATTGGCGCCGGCATTGTCGCCCGGACGCCAAATGCCGACATAGTCGGGATTGCCTGTGTCGGTGGGCAGGTAAACCGTACCGGTCGCTTCATCCAGCGCCAGCATGCCCCAGGCGCCGCTGCCCACCACGCTTTGCGTGTCCAGCCCCCAGCTATCGCCGCCCGGCTCGCCCGCACCGGGAATGACGCGCGTGGTCCAGACCAGCTTGCCGGTTCGCAAATCATTGGCATGGGGATCGGCGGGCTGCGCCGGCGCCGGCTGGAAACCGGACGCCGCCGCGGTGATGATCAAATTCTTGTAGATGATGGGCGGTGACGCCGCGAAAGCGCCGCCGCCGATGCGTCCGCCCTGCGCCGGATTGGGCAGGCCGATATCCAAGCCGGTTGTGGGCCAGTCCGAAGACAGCTGGCCGGTCTTCAAATCGAAGCCGAACATCACATGGCCCCAGATCGCCACCAGCCGGGGCTTCATGGTGCCGTCGCCGCCCCAATAGGCCAGGCCGCGCCGGTTGATGCTCTTGCCGACACTGACCGGTGCTTTGGCGCGCCAGACTTCCTTGCCGCTCTCAGGCTCCAGCGCAATGATGTCGCCGCTCTGGGCTTCGGTGATATAGAGGAGGCCGCCGATCATCAGCGGCGTGATCTCCCAGCTGCGCCCGAAATTGCCGCCGTCCCAAATCCAGACCGGCTTGAGCTGCGAAACATTGGCCGCGGTGATCTGAGTGAGCGGGGAATAATGGGTGCGGGCGACGTCACCGCCCCAATCCTTCCATTCACTCGGGCCGGACCTGGATTGGCCCAGTGCGGAACCTGTCAGCCCGAGCGCGGCCAGAACAATAAGAAGCGATTTTCCCGCCTTGCGATTTTTCATGGCCATCCCCGAGCGGTCGTTTTTCGCCGCGCCGTCAAATTAGCCACAATCGGCGCGAGCCGCCAAGCACCACGGGGATTTCTGCCGCATTGCAGCGAGACTAGACCGGCGCACTCCCGGTCGCCTGCGCCAGGAGGTTGAAGAAGCCCTTCTTGCGGGCGGAATTGATCCCCCAGTCCACCGGCAGGCTTTGATAGCCGTCTTCGAACGGTTCCCGGATCTGGCGGTAATCGAAATAGCCCCAGCCGCTATATTCCTCGATGGTCGCGGTCATGTTGTTTTCGGTCTTGTCGAAATCGAAATGGTCGTCCTCATTGTTCAGCAGCGGCTGGCCCCGGTAACCGGCGCCGGCGCGGATCGACTTGGCGCGGGCATGGATCGCCTGCGGGTTTGGCAAGCCGTTACCGTGCCACAACACGACATCGGCGACATCGAGCAGCCTTTCCGGCAAGGTGCTTTCGATGACATAGCTGGTGCTGACCAAAAGGCGGCCCGCCTGGTTCTTGATCTTTCCCTTGCTGCGCTCTTGCACGCGCGTCACCAGCTCATGGGCCCGGCCGGGTTTGATGATCGCATGCGGCCAGCGCGGAATATCGGATTCGTTGGCCACTTCGATGATCACATTGGTGTAGCCCCGGCCGCAGATCACATCGGTGACTTCATCCGCGGCGCGGATGACGGCGGCTTCGTCCTTCAGCGCCGGCGTGGCATTGAGATAGAAATAGCCCAGCACCGCCACCATGCCGTTGGCATCCAGCGCATCCAGCACCCGAAGCAGGCGCGCGCGGTAGTCGGGCAACAGGCGGCCGTCCGCGCTATAACCGCTGGTGTGCCAGGGCTGGTGCCAGCCATACCCCATCGGGCTGCCGCCCTGGATATTGAAGGCGACCGAAGTCAGCCCATGCGATCGATAACGCGGCAGCGCGGCGATGAATTCGCTGGTGTTGCGCTCGGGGTCCCAGGGACCGTCGCGCCAGGACCACATGCCGCGCGTCTCGGGATTCTGGTCGTTGATGATGCAGTTCACCATGCGGGAGGTGAAAAGAAGCCCTTCGACCTTGTTGCCGCGAAAAGAACGTCCCGGATAAGTGGGCTGGCCATTGATATGGAACGCATTGCCGGCAACCGAGACATTGGTCGCATAGGCGGCCGCCGCCGCGCGGCCACCCATGCCCGCCATGATCAGCGGGGCGCCAATTCCAACCGACTTCAACACATCTCGGCGATCCTGGATCATGAGCCCCTCCCCTGGCGCGCTAACCGAAATTGGTCTTGACCGCCGTCTTGTTGATGTCCGACAGCTTGGCGCATCCGCACGCCGCGGCCACCTGGACCAGTTCCTGCTGCAAAATCTCGAACACGCGCTGCGCGCCGGCGGCGCCGAAGGCCCCAAGGCCCCAGCGGGCGGCGCGTCCCAGACATACGCCGCTGGCCCCCAGGGCCAGCGCCTTGAAGATGTCGGCGCCGCGGCGGATGCCGCTATCGAACAGGACCGGAATGCGGCCGTTCACAGCCGCCACGATCTCCGGCAGAACTTCCAGCGACGACGGACCATAGTCCATCGAACGGCCGCCATGATTGGACACGATGATCGCGTCCGCGCCATGCTCGATCGCCAGCTTGGCGTCTTCCGGATCCAGAATCCCCTTCACCACAAGCTTGTCCTTGGCAACCTTCCGCACCGCGTCGATATATTGCCACGAGTACCACAACCGCCTGTCGCTGACCCGGTAACGCACCGAACCGGCGACCGCCGGGCCGCCGGCGGCGGCATTGGCGGCAGCGCTGGCGGCGGCTGCTGCGGCGGCATTGCCGCCGCCCTGGCCTGCTCCGCCGGCTACGCGTCCGCCCAGATTGCGGATCCGCAAGGTGCGTTCGTAAACCGAGGCCGTTTGATCGACGGTGACGATGATGGATCTGGCGCCGGCATCCTGGATGCCATCCAGTGCCCGCTGCATGTTGGCAAGATTTTCGATCGGGTAATGCTGCGCCCACAGGATGCCGCCGGGTGCCGCAGCCAGGGCCGTCTTCACCGACCCGGCGCCGGCGCCCGCCAATATGTCCACCATGTTCGAGGCCGCGGTCGCCCCCTTGAGCATCCCGGCTTCTCCCTCCGGATGCAGGCCATTCTGCCCCGATGACGGCGCGACCAGCATGGGAAATTTCATTTTCACCCCCAGCAGTTCGGAGGAGAGATCCACCCGCGATGCCGGGACAGGAGCGCGCGACGGCAGGATATCGACCCAATCGAACGCCTGGCGGTTGCGCCGCAGGGTGAACTCAGACCCGTCGCCATGCGCGGTGTACTCGGAAGTCGTCGCGAGCAGGTTGCCGGCGAAAAGCGGCTGGAAGTCGAAAGCCGTCCGCATTTCGGACAGCCCCGGTATGCGGCGGACCTCGCTGAGCGGTATGCCCGGATCTTGTTGCGCCATGGCCGCAGCCATGGGCGAGGCCGCCACGAACCCGGCCATGCGGGCCAGCGCCTTGCGCCGGGAAGGACTTGTCAGCCAGGCTTTCTCGATACCCGCCATATTTTTTTCCGACTTATACGAAGTTGGCCTTGATCATCGTCTTGTTGATATCCGAAAGCTTGGTGCAGCCGCACACCGCCGCCACCTGAACCAGTTCCTGCTGCAACATTTCGATCAGGCGCTGCGCCCCGGCGGCGCCGAAGGCGCCAAGCCCCCAGCGTGTCGTCCGCCCAAGACATATGCCATTGGCGCCCAGCGCCAGCGCCTTGAAGATGTCGGTGCCGCGGCGGATGCCGCTATCGAACAGGACCGGAATTCGGCCGTTCACGGCCGCTGCGATCTCTGGCAGGACTTCCAGCGACGAAGGGCCATAATCCATCGAACGCCCGCCATGATTGGACACGATGATCGCGTCCGCGCCATGCTCGATCGCCAGCCTGGCATCGTCCGGATCCAGAATGCCTTTGAGCACCAGCGGACCTTTGACCATTTTGCGCACCGCGTCGATATATTGCCATGTGTACCATACGCGTCCGCCGCCGATGCGGTAGCGCGCCGAACCGGTAAGCGCCGTACCGGCGCCCGCGCCACGGCCGCCCGCGGCAACACGCCCGCCGAAATTGCGGTCCTGCTGCGTGCGTTCGTAGAAGGAAGACTGCTGATCGATGGTGACAATGATGCCGCTGCAGCCGGCATTCTGGAACGTGTCCATCGAGCGCTGGGTGTTGGCGAGATTCTCTATCGGATAGAACTGCGCCCACAAGGTGCCGCCGGGCGCGCCGGCCATGACCTGGGCATGCGGCGTGCTGGTGTTGACACTCAGCATCATCAGCGTGTTGGAGGCCGCGGTCGCCGCCTTGAACATCCCGATCTCTCCTTCGGGATGCAGCGGCACCATCGCCGCGGTCGGCGCGACGACAATCGGAAATTTCATCTTCACGCCGAGCAATTCGGACGACAGGTCGACCTGCGATGCCGAAATGGCGGCGCGTGCCGGCATGATATCGACCCAGTCGAAGGCCTGGCGGTTGCGCCGCAAGGTGAACTCCGACCCGTCGCCATGGGCCGTATAGTCATACACCGGCAGGAGCACATTGCCGTGGAACACAGGCTCGAAGTCGAAGGCGGTCTGCATCTCGGCCAGGCTCAACACGCGGCGATGTTCGCTGAGTGGTTTCGGGTCGATCTGCGCCACAGCGGCGGCAATGGGCGAGCCGGCGATCAGTCCCGCCATGCGGGCCACAGCGGTTCGCCGGGAAGGTTTGGTGAGCCAGCCGGTATCAGCCACGGTTGCTCACCGGGGGAAGGGGCGCATGAACCCGCACCAGACTTTGATTGACTGCCGCAAGCGACGGACGGCCGCACATGCACATATATCTTGCCAGTTCGGTCTGCAGCATTTCCACGACGCCTTGCACGCCGTCGGCGCCATAGGCCGCCAGGCCCCACATCACAGGCCGTCCGATCAACACGCCTTTCGCACCAAAGGCCAGGGCCTTGAGAATGTCGGTGCCGCGGCGAAAACTGCCATCGGCCAGCACGGGTATCTGATCGCCGACCGCTTGCACCACCGGCGCGATGAGGAGCAGCGTGCCGGGAAGCGCCGCCGCATTGCCGCCGCGATAGTTCGACACCACCAAGCCTTTGGCGCCGCGGGCGGCGGCTTCCTTCGCATCTTCCGGACGTGTGATGCCCTTTACAATCACGGGCAGAGACGTAGCTTTGACGACCGCATCGACCGCGGCCCAATCGATGCGCCCCGAGGCCGCTGGCGCAGTTGCGGAAGCGCCGGCATTGACCGTCACAATCACCGCTTTGGCGGCACTGGCCTCGGCGAGCACATCCTTTACTTTGGGACTCTTCGCATAGACCTGCAGGTACAAGGGAGTCGTGGCGGCTTGGGTGATTGCTGCCAAAGGGACACTGGAGTCGCTGCTCACCACCATCGCGGCCTTTGCCGCAGAGGCGCCTCGCGCCATGGCGATCTCACCCTCGGGATGGAAGCGTTTCTGATCGGCCATCGGGCCGACGATGATGGGCGTAAAGTGCTGATCGCCAAACAAGCTGACCGTCAGGTCCAGGTCCCGCGTCGGGATGTTCATGCGTGGACGCAGGGTGATGCGGTCGGTGACGGTGCGGTCGCTGCCCTGGAGCGGCGCGACCTTCGCCACACCCAGAACCTGGCGCGCCTGCGCTTCATACTCCAGCACATTCACCAGGTCCGCGCGCGGCACCAGGACCGGCGGCGGTGCCGGCATGC
>CBHTTW010000018.1:0-19839 GCA_966096025.1 uncultured Alphaproteobacteria bacterium
CGACCTTGGACGATGCGGGCGCGCGCGCCCAGGTGCGCGGCGAAAGCATCGCCGCCCGGCTCAATCAGGAAAGCCTGCGGATCGAAGGCCTGGGCGACACCTTGAACGACGCGGCGGGCCGCGCCGGTGAAAGCGTGGCGGGCCGCGCCGCCCAACTCAAAGCCACCATGGAATCGGCGGAAGGCAGCTTGAAGATGGCGGCCCAGTCGCTGGACGTGCAGGCCGCGGGCTTCCGCGCCGCCGTCACCCAGGCCGCCGAGGCGCCGTTCCAGGTGGCCAAGACCCTGGAAGAGCAGGCCGCCCGCATCGCCGAAGTTTCCGATGCCGCCATGGGCCGCGCCGAATTCGTGCTGGCCCGCCATGAAAAGCACCGCGGCCAGATGGGCGAATTGGTGTCCAAGCTGCACGACGAAAGCCAGGGCCTGGAAAATATCCTCAACCAGCAGCGCGTCGGCATGGAGTCGGCGATCAAGGCCTTGGGCGGGGAAACCAGGAAGTTCGAAACGTTTGCCGGCGAGGCGGAACTGCGGCTGGACGCGATCATGAAGGCGACCGTGGCCCAGGCAACCCAACTGACCAGCGCCTTTGCGCTGGAAGCCGATCGCCTGAAGCAAGCCGGCGAGAGCGCCGGCGTCATGCTGTCCAGCCTGTCGGCGGCCTTGAAGGATGCCGGCACCGGCGCGCAAACCTTGATCGCGGAAAGCTCCTCCCAGGCCAAGCATGACGCGCGTTTGCTGGTGGGCGAAGCGATGGCGGAATGCGAGCGGCTGCTGCGCGCATCGGGCGAGATGAGCGCCGAGGCCAGCAAGATCCGCAATCTGCTGAACGAAACCACCCGCGACATGGAAAAGCATCTGATCCGCCTGCCCAGCCTGGCGGAGGAAGAAGCACGCCGGGTGCGCCAGATGATGGTGACCGAGACCGAGATCATCCTGGATCTGTCGGCGCGCACCATGTCCACCTTGCATGCGCGCGCCACCGGCAAAGCACCGCCGCCCGATCTTGGCGCACCGATCAAGCCGCAAGCCGCTCCCGAGCCGGAAAGCGACGGCCTCAAGGGCCTGGCGCGCAAACTCACCATGCGCAAGCCCTCCGACACCCGCGCCGCCGAACCCAAAAACTGGGAAATGAAAACCCTGCTGGCGGCGGCGGAACAGGATAGCGGCATCCGCGTCTCGAAATCCGACCGGCTGAGCCTGGATACCGCCGCCACTTTGGGGGCGCTGGAATTGGCGCTGGCCGACATGGCCATCGACCTGTCGCCGTTGGATACGGCCGAACCGGGCGAAGGCGATTGGAAACGCTATCTGGCGGGCGACCGCGCCGTGTTCGCGCGGCGGCTGGCCGACACCATCGACGACACCGCGGTGGACCGCATCACCTCCCTTTATCGCGACGACAAGAAATTCCATCAGGCCGCCGACGCCTATCTGATGGAGTTTGAAAAGCTGCTGTCCCGGGCGCGCGACGGCGATGGCGGCGGCTTGCTGACCTCGACCTTGCTGTCGGCGGATACCGGCAAGGTGTATCTGGCGATTGCCTATGCGCTAGGGCGTCTCTGACCGCCTCAACCGCGCCGCATAGAATCCATCCATGCCGCCCTTGTCGCCCAAATGACAGGGCAGGGTGCGCAGATCGCCATCCGCTGTGAGCCATTCGCTGTGACCGAACAGTTCGTCGGCCGTCACGAGCGCGCGGGCGAATTCGGGATGATTGGCCAGGAAAGCCGCGATCTGCTCTTCGCCTTCCTCGCGCTCCAGCGAACAGACGGCAAAGACCAAACTGCCGCCGGGTTCCACCATCGCCGCGCCGCTTTCCAGAATCTCATAAGCCGCCGCCGCCGAGACGGTGACGTCGGCCGCGCCCTTGATCCAGGGTAGGTCGGGATGGCGGCGGATGGTACCGGTGGCGGTGCAGGGCGCGTCGATCAGCACCAACGGCGCCTTGCCTTCAAAATCCCGCGCATCGCTTTGCACGATCTCGGCGGTCAATTTGGTGCGCGCCAGATTTTCCGCGATGCGCGCGGCGCGTGTTTGGTCGATCTCCACCGCGATCACATGCGCGCCGCGCGCGGCCAGCTGCATGGTCTTGCCGCCCGGCGCGGCGCAAAGATCGATCACGCGCTTGCCCGCGACATCGCCCAGCAGCAGCGCGGGCAAAGTGGCGGCAGCGTCCTGCACCCACCAATCGCCATCGGCAAATCCGGCAAGTTCGTCGATACGGCCTGGATCGCTCAGCCGCCGCACCGCGCCGAACAGGCCCTCGCTCGCCGGCGCCGGCGCATCCGCCGCTTTCAGAATAATGTCGACAGGCGCGGACTGTTGATGGGCGCGGGCGATCTGGCGCGCGGTGGCCTGGCCATACTGGGCGCTCCAGCGCGACCACAGCCAATCGGGGGTGGACAGACGCTCGCGGTCCAGCCCGGACAGCACCGCCTCGCCTTCCTTGGCGACTTTGCGCAGCACGGCATTGATCAGCGGTTTGAAATGCACCGCCTTCTTGTCTTTGGCTGCCAGCTCATTGGCGGCGTCCACCGCGGCATGGGCCGCGACTTTCAGGATCAAAAGCTCGCACGCCCCAAGCAGCAATATCTCGCTGGCCGCGCCCGCTTTGTGCGGGACAAGCGGCTTGGCTATGAACTGGCGCAACACCGCATCCAGCGCCCCCATATGGCGCAAAGTCTCGCTCACCAGGGCGCGGGCAAAACCGGCGTCTCGGGTGGCAAGGCCCGCAAGCTGATCCAGCCCGGAATCCAGCGGGCGGCGCTTTTGCAGCACATTGGACAGGATAAAAAGCGCGGCCCGTCGCGCCGGTAAGCCGGTATCGGTCATGGCATCTCTTTAGAGCAAGGCCATCGCCGGCCAAAGGCCCCTTGCGGCCAGGCTTGCGGGCGCATTATGTGCCCTTCCAATACCAGCGGGGCGTGCAATGACGGCATTCGATCTGACGGGCAAGGTTGCCCTGGTAACCGGCGGCAATGGCGGCATCGGCCTGGGCATGGCCAAGGGCCTGGCCGAAGCCGGTGCTTGCGTGATGGTCGCGGGCCGCGATGCCGAAAAGAACCGCCGCGCGGTGCAAGCGCTGGGCGCGAAGGCCGATGCGATAGCGGCGGACTTGACCCAGGATAGCGGCGCCAAAACCGCTGTGGCGGCGGCGATCCAGAAATTCGGACGGTTGGACATTATGGTCAACAATGCCGGCACCAACATCCGCAAACCGCCGCAGGATTACTCGCTGGAGGAATGGCACAAGGTGCTGAACATCAACCTGACCAGCATGTTCCTTTGCTGTCAGGCCGCCTATCCGCATTTGCGCGTGGCCGGCGGCAAGATCATCAATATCGGCTCCATGATGTCGATCTTCGGAGCCTCCTTTGCCGCGCCCTATGGCGCCAGCAAGGGTGCGGTGGTGCAATTGACCAAGTCGCTGGCGTCCGCCTGGGCGCCCGACAAGATTCAGGTCAATGCCGTGCTGCCCGGCTGGATCGATACCGACCTGACCAAGGATGCGCGCGAGCAGGTGGCGGGGCTGCATGAGAAGGTGCTGGCCCGCACACCGGCCGCACGTTGGGGAACGCCCGATGACATGGCTGGGATTGCCGTGTTTCTGGCCAGCCCCGCATCGGATTTCATAACCGGCACTGCGATTCCCGTGGACGGTGGATACTCCGCTCAGGGGTGAGGGCGGAAAAGCGAAAGGTCCGGTGGACCTTTCGCCCGCCCGAACGCCGCAGCGGCGCGCGGCCAAGCGCGACGCGAGGCAGGGACGCCGCGAGCTTTAGCGAGCGGCCGGACGAAGGTGCCGAGCCACCGACCTTTTCTCAGCCCCAGGGTCCGCGCTTGATCGGAGTAGCCTCAGCACCCGCCATCGCGCGCAAACGCGCGATGCGTTCCGCGGTGGGCGGATGGGTAGAAAACAGACCCGAAATGCCGCCATGCAGCGGATTGACGATGAACATATGCGCCGTGGCGGGATTGGCGTCGGCGGGATAGTTGGGCGTGCGCTCGGCGGCGCGCTCGATCTGACCCAGGGCAGACGCCAGCCACATCGGCCGGCCGGTAATTTCCGCGCCGGCGCGGTCGGCTTCATACTCGCGTGAGCGCGAGATCGCGGCCTGCACCAGCATGGCGGCAATCGGCGCCAGCAAAGTCACCAGCAACACACCCGCCATGCCCATGGGATGATCGCGGTCGCGGCTGCCGCCCATGAAGAAGGCCATATTGGCCAGCATGGAAATCGCGCCCGCCATCACCGCGGTGATGGTCATGGTCAGGGTATCGCGATGCTTCACATGGCCCAGCTCATGCGCCAGCACGCCGGCCAGTTCTTCCTGATTGACTTGGTTGAGCAGGCCGGTGGTCACGCACACGGCGGCATGCTCGGGATCGCGCCCGGTGGCGAAAGCGTTGGGCTGCGGATTTTCGGTGATGTAAACCTTGGGCATGGGCATCTTGGCATTGCCCGCCAGCCTTTCCACCATGCGATAAAGGTCCGGCGCGCTTTGCGCGTCCACCTGCTTGGCGCCGTACATCGACAGCAGCACCTTATCGGAATTCCAATAGGCGAAGATGTTCATCGCCGCCGCCATGCCGAAAGCGATCATCATGCCGGTGCCGCCGCCGACCAGCGCGCCGACCGCCACAAACAGGCCGGTCATGGCAGCCATCAGGATACCGGTACGCAGGGTATTCATGGTTTTCTCCTAAGCCCCTTAAACAATTGAGCCCGTTAGATGTAAGCTCTGTTGATGCCCGATCAAGCAGCCCCAGATCCGATTGCCGCCCGCATTGCCGAAGCGGGCAAGCGCGCCAAGGCGGAGGCCCAAGCCCGCCAAGACCAGGAAGAGGCTAAAGCGCAATTGCCGCCGGAATTGGGCGGACCCAAGGGCCCCGAACCCACCCGGTATGGCGATTGGGAGCGAAAGGGCATTGTCTCGGATTTTTAGGATGGTCGCGCCGGCAGGCCCTCCGCTTTGCTCCGGGTTGCCGGCCGCTCCGGGCTAAAACGCGTCGGCGGTCATTTCTTCTAAAACTTGCCGCACATCTGTAGGCCAAGCCTCGATATGGGCGGCGAAGTCTTCCCGCTGGCCGGCATAGAGCGCGCGCATGGCTTCCTCATACCCCGGCGCATTGCCGACCAAGGCCGTGGCAAGGCGATAGACGGCATCGCGGCGGGCGCGTTGTTGGGCCTTGGGATTGCGGCTGGCCTCTTCCACCAATTTGCGCAGCGCCACCGACGCCCCGCCGGGCTGGGTGGCAAGCCAGTCCCAATGCTTGGGCAGGAGCGTGACTTCCCGTGGGGTGACCCCCAGCTTGGGGCGGCCGGGCCGGGGGCCTTCTTCGGTTGGCGGGAAGCGCGGATCGATATCCACCACCCGCCCAGTCTGCCGGTCGAAAATCAGGGAATCCTGGCCACAGGCGGCATAGACCTTAGGAAGGGAGCCCGAGGCAACATGGGCAAAACCGGAGAAGGCGGAATAGCTCATAGCTGGTATTTATCCGGACGAAATTGTCTTGTCAATATTATCCGGGTGAAAGTAAATCGCTGGAAAAGCTTGATGCCAGCGGTCCTAGGGTTCATTTAAGTGGGGCATTCCGGACAAGCTCCCCATGTTCATCCAGACCGAATCCACTCCCAATCCCGCCACCCTCAAATTCCTGCCCGGCCGCACCGTCATGGGCGAAGGCGCGGTGGCCGATTTCCCCAGCGCCGAACAGGCCGCGCGTTCGCCCCTGGCCAAGGCGCTTTTCACCATCCCCGAAGTCAGCCGGGTGTTCTTCGGTTCGGACTTTATTTCAGTGACCAAGCGCGAGGGCGATTGGAAGCATTTGAAGCCCGCCATTCTGGGGGCGGTGATGGAGCATTTCACCCAGGGGTTGCCGCTGCTGGAAGGCTCTGCCGAGGAAACCGAAGAAACCTATAACGACGAAGACAGCGAAGTGGTGGAGCAGATCAAGGAATTGATCGAGACCCGGGTTCGCCCCGCCGTGGCGCAAGACGGCGGCGACATCATCTTCAAGGGCTTTGACGGTTCCAGCGGCATCGTCTCCCTGCATCTGCAAGGCTCCTGCGCCGGATGCCCGTCTTCCACCATGACCTTGAAGAACGGCATCGAGAATATGTTGCGCCACTATGTGCCGGAAGTGACCGCGGTCGAAGCGGTGTGATAGGCTGTCGGGCATGAATATCGCCGAGCCCTATCTCGCCGAACCCGATCACGCGATTTCCGATGCGGCGCTGGACACGATTTTCCGCGACGCCCGCACCTTGCGCCAATGGCAGAACAAGCCGGTTTCGCCCGCGCTGCTGATGGCGATCTATGATTTGATGCGCTGGGGCCCGACCGAAACCAACATCACACCGGCGCGCATCCACTTCGTGGTGTCCAAGGCGGCCAAGGCGCGGCTGGAGCCTTTGCTGGACGAAAGCAACCGGGCGCAAACCATGGCGGCGCCCGCCACCGCGATTGTCGGCTACGACCTGGAATTTCCGGCCACCCTGGAAAAGCTGGCGCCGCGCGCCGCCAAATCCTTGAGCGAAAAACTCGCCGCCGATCCGGCGCGGGCGCAGTTCATGGCGATCCGCAGCGCCGGTTTGCAAGGCGGCTATTTCATTGTCGCGGCGCGCGCCCTGGGATTGGATTGCGGACCTATGTCCGGTTTCGACCGGGATGCTACAGACCGGGAATTCTTCGCCGGCACCGCGATCAAGTCTCTTTTCCTCTGCAATCTCGGCTATGGCGACCACGGCAGCGTCAGACCACGCGCCGCGCGCCTCGGCTTCGACGAAGCCTGCAAGATTCTTTAGTGAAAATACTGGCCGTAGATACAGCGCTCGGCGCTTGCTCCGCTGCGCTGCTGCAAGACGATCAGGTGCTGGCGCATATCTTTGAACCGATGGACCGCGGCCATGCCGAAAGGCTGGCGCCGATGGTGCAAGAGGCCATGCGGGGCGTGGAATTTTCCTCGCTCACGCGCCTTGCGGTCACCATCGGGCCCGGCACCTTCACCGGCCAGCGGGTGGGGCTCGCCTTCATGCGCGGCTTGCGCCTGGCGTTGAAAATTCCGCTGGCGGGAACAACGACCTTGGAGGTGATGGCCATCGCCGCCGCCGCCGAAACCGGCTTGCCCAAGGCCGCCGCCATTCACGATGCGCGGCGCAGCGAGGCCTATCTTCTGCTGAAGGACGGTGCGGATACTGTGTTGCAATCAACCGTCATGCCGTTTGACGAAGCGCTGGCGCGCATCGGTGATTTCGGGCCTTGCGCGCTGGCAGGGACCGGCGCGGCCTCTGCCTTTGAAACACTGGGCAGCAAGTGGAAACTCTCCTCGGTGCGCCAGCCCGATGCGCTGTGGGTGGCGCGGCAAGCGGCAGCCATGCCCGCTCCCGCAACGGTTCCCGGCCCGCTTTATCTGCGCGCGCCGGACGCGAAGCTGCCGGGTGGTAAAGCTCTTGTTTGACGTGACACCTTCCGATGCGTCCCGCGACGCCGCGTGTTTGGCGGCGTTGCATGCCGCCAGCTTCGCCGGCGCTTGGGACGCCGCGGCAATCGCACAATTGCTGGATACGCCGGGGACCTTTGCCTTCCATCATCAAGACGGCTTCGTGATGGCGCGCGCGGCCGGCGATGAAGCGGAAATCTTGACCCTGGCGGTGGCTCCGGCGGCGCGTGGCCGGGGACTGGGCCGCGCCTTGTTGCAAGCCGCTATCAACAAAGCGGGGGCCTTGGGCGCCCAGACCATGTTCCTGGAAGTGGGCGCCGACAATCCGCATGCCCTGGCGCTCTATGCCGGCTTGGGCTTTGCCAAGGTTGGGACGCGAAAGGCCTATTATTCCAATGCTTCCGGCGGGATGGATGCGCTGGTTCTCAGGCTTTCACTGCCCGCCGAATTCGCCTAACCTGACACTATGTCGAAGATCAAGGAGCATGCGCGGTGACGCGGATCGAGAAAGCCTGCGTCGATAAGGGTCTGAGAATGACCGACCAGCGCCGGGTCATCGCCCGCGTCCTGTCGGATGCCGCCGATCATCCCGATGCGGAGGAACTCTACCGCCGCGCTTCCGCCATCGACCCCCATATTTCCATCGCCACGGTCTATCGCACCGTCAAGCTGTTCGAGGATGCCGGCATCCTGGAGCGTCACGATTTCCGCGACGGCCGTTCGCGCTATGAGGAAGTGCCGGAATCCCATCACGACCATCTGATCGATGTCGCGACCGGAAGCGTGATCGAATTCCGCAATGAGGATATCGAAAAGCTGCAGCGCCGGGTGGCCGAGGAACTGGGCTTTGAGCTGATCGATCACCGCCTGGAATTGTATGGCGTGCCCAAAGGGCGCAACAAACCCCAATCCTGACGTGAAGTGCTGATGGCACGGCTACGCGCTGCTCTGATAATCGCGGCGTTTCTTATTATCACTCTGCCTTGCATGCCGGTGCAGTGGCTGCTGGTGAAATTGCGCCTGCCCGCGGCGCGCACATTTCCCCATCGCTATCACCGCATCGTCGCGGCCCTGTTCGGCATCCATATCAAGGTGGTGGGCAAGCCCGTCACGGGCGAAGGCGTGCTGATGGTCGCCAACCACACCAGCTGGGCCGATATCATAATCTTTTCGGCGGTGGCGCCGATTTCCTTTGTCGCCAAGTCCGAAGTGGCGAGCTGGGCCTTCTTCGGCACTCTGGCACGGCTGCAGCGCACGGTGTTTGTCGAACGCCAGCGCCGCAGCGCCACCGGCGAAACCCGCGACGCCATCCGCGACCGTCTGCTGGCCGGCGACGCCCTGGTGCTGTTCCCCGAAGGCACCAGCCATGACGGCAACAAGGTGCTGCCGTTCAAAAGCGCGCTTTTGGGCGCGGCCGAAGCGGTGCTGGCCGATGGCCGGCATGTGAAGGTTCAGCCGGTCTCCACCGCCTTCACCGGCTTGCACGGCCTGCCGATGGGGCGGGAAAACCGCCCGCTATTTGCCTGGTATGGCGATATGGAGATGATTCCACATCTGTGGGAGGCGATCCTGGCGGGGCCCCTGGATGTGGTGGTCCAGTTCCACGAGCCTTTCAGCCTGGATGTGATGGACCGCAAGACTTTGGCCGCCCGGGCCCAGGAAATCGTGCAATCCGGCCAGGCGGAAGCCCTTGCCGGACGTTCCCAACCTTGAATTCCGGCCTCCTGGACCTGATAACCCAGCCAGCATGAAGAAGCTCTACGTCAAGACCTATGGCTGCCAGATGAACGCCTATGATTCCGCCAAGATGGCGGATCTGCTGGCGCCCCTGGGCTATGCCGCATCGGATACGCCGCAAGGCGCCGACATGGTGATCTTGAACACCTGCCATATCCGCGAAAAGGCCGCAGAGAAGGTCTATTCCGAACTGGGGCGGCTCAAGACTCTGAAAGCGGAAAAAGCGCGCCAGGGCGGACGCATGCTGCTGGCGGTGGCGGGCTGCGTCGCCCAGGCCGAAGGCGAAGAGATCGTCGCGCGCGCGCCCGCGGTGGATCTGGTGGTGGGGCCGCAATCCTATCACCGGTTGCCCGAAATGATCGCGCGCACGGCCCGCGAGGCGGGGCATGCGCTTCAAACCGATTTTCCGGCGCTTGAGAAATTCGATTCCCTGATGCCGCCCACGGCAAGCGGCATCAGCGCCTTTCTGACCGTGCAGGAAGGCTGCGACAAGTTCTGCACTTTCTGTGTGGTGCCGTATACCCGCGGTTCGGAACAGTCGCGCCCGCCCGCCGACATTTTGCGCGAGGCGCGGCAACTGGCCGACAAGGGCGCGCGCGAGATCGTGCTGTTGGGCCAGAACGTCAATGCTTATGAGTCAGACGGCTGGAGCCTGGCAAAACTCTGCGATGCGATCGCGCAAATCGAAGGCATCCAGCGCATCCGCTATACCACCAGCCATCCCCGCGACATGGCGGACGATTTGATCGCGGCCCATGGCGCAAATCCCAAGCTGATGCCTTACCTGCATCTGCCGGTGCAATCGGGCTCCGATAGCGTGCTGGAGGCGATGAACCGCCAGCATGGCGGCGACGATTACCGCCGCCTGATCGCGCGCATCCGCAGCAGCCGGCCGGACATCGCCCTGACCTCGGATTTCATTGTCGGCTTCCCCGGCGAAAGCGACGCGGATTTCGAAGCCACGCTGCAATTGGTGCGCGATATCGGCTATGCCACCGCCTTTTCCTTCAAATATTCCAAGCGGCCAGGCACCCCCGCATCCACCATGCGCAAGCAGATTCCGGAAGATGTGAAAACCGCGCGCCTGGACGCGCTGCAGAAGCTGTTGCTCAAGCAGCAGCATGATTTCGACGATTCCCAGATCGGCAAGACCGTGCCGGTGCTGTTTGAAAAATCCGCCCGCGACAAGGGCCAGATCATGGGCCGCACGCCCTATCTGCAGCCGGTCCATGTCCATGCCGATGCCGCGATGATCGGCCAGGTCGCCGAGGTGAAAATCGCCAGGCGCACCGCCAACAGCCTGCATGGCGCGCTTGTCAAACAGGGTGTACCGGCGTGAACGCCAGGAAGACCTCGGTCACCACCCTGGAATTTCCCGACAACAAATTGCTGCGCGCCTTGGGCGGGCCGCATGCCAAGCATTTTGCGCGCATCGAACAGAAGCTGAATGTCGGCATCGATATGCGCGGCAATCTGGTGGCGATTGAAGGCCAGAACCGCGAACGCGCCGGCGCCATTCTCAGGGCGCTGTATTTGCGCCTGGTGGCGGGGGAAAGCGTCACCCTGGCGGAAGTGGATGCCGAAATCCGCTTTACCGACGAAGCCCGCAGCTTGGCGCCCGGCGCGATCAAGACCGCGTCTTCGCGCGCGGTCAGGCCAAGATCGCCCGCCCAGGCGGGATATCTGGACATGATGCGTCAATGCCCGCTGGTGTTCGGCATCGGACCGGCGGGCACCGGCAAGACTTATCTGGCGGCGGCCTTTGCAGCCCACATGCTGCATGAAAAGCGGGTCGAGCGGGTGATCCTGTCGCGCCCCGCCTTGGAAGCGGGCGAACGTTTGGGCTTTCTGCCCGGCGACTTGAAAGAGAAGATCGATCCTTACCTGCGTCCGCTTTACGACGCGCTGTTCGATGTGTTGGGTGATGGCGCCGGACGCTTGATGGAGCAGGGCGTGATCGAGGTGGCGCCGCTGGCCTTCATGCGCGGCCGCACCCTCAACCGCGCCTTTGTGATCCTGGACGAGGCCCAGAACACCACCCCGGCGCAGATCAAGATGGCCATGACCCGGCTGGGCGAAGACAGCCATATGGTCGTCACCGGCGATCCGTCGCAAAGCGATCTGCCCGGCGGGCGCGCCGAAGGCCTGAACGAGGCGCTGGCCATCCTGGAAGGCGTGGAAGGGGTGGGCGTAACCCGCTTTTCCGATCGCGATGTGGTGCGCCATCCCCTCGTCGCGCGCATCGTTGCCGCCTATAGTCGGAATGGCAAATCATGAGCGGGATCACCCTGCTGGTCGAAGACCCCAACTGGCGTTCGTATCGCGGCTTGCAGGCCCGGCTGAAACAGGCGGCCGAGGCGGCGCGCCGGGCCGCGCGCCTGAAAGGCGGCTTTTGCATCCTGCTTGCCGACGACAAGACCCTGCGCCGCCTCAATCGCGATTTTCGCGGCAAGAACAAACCGACCAATGTCCTGTCATTCCCCGGCTCAGGCGATTATGCCGGCGACATTGCCATCGCCCATGGCGTGACAAGGGGCGAAGCCAAGGCTTCGGGCAAGAAATTCGCAGATCATGCCGCCCATCTGGTGGTGCATGGCGTGCTGCATCTGGCGGGCTATGATCATGAGGTCCCCGCGGACGCCAAGCTGATGGAGCCGCTGGAAGTGAAGATTCTCAAGCGGCTGGGCATCGCCGATCCCTATAAGGCCGCGGCATGAGCGACCATCCCTTGAAGTGGCTGATCCAGAAACTCACCGGCCAGGACACCGAGGCCACCGCCATACGCGAAAGCCTGGAAGAGGTGATCGAGGAAAGCGACCGCGAATCGCACGCGCTTTCAGCGCAGGAAAGGGTGATGCTGAGCAATCTGCTCACCTTTGGCGAGCTCAAGGTGCGCGATGTGATGGTGCCGCGCGCCCAGATCGTGGCGGTGGAGGAAAATATCGCCTTGGGCGATCTGCTCAAGCTTTTTCACGAGGCGCAGCATTCCAGGCTGCCGGTCTATCGCGAAACCCTGGACGATCCCACCGGCCTGATCCATGTGAAAGACGTGATGGGTCTGCTGCAGCCCGAGGCGGGCGGCGCCTATTGCCTGTCGCCCAATGCGCGCATCACCAGCTTGCGCCGGCCCATCCTGTTCGTGCCGCCGTCGATGCGGGCCCTGGACCTGCTGCTCAAGATGCAAGCCACCCATACCCATTTGTCGCTGGTGATCGACGAATATGGCGGCACCGACGGCCTGGTTTCGATCGAGGATATTATCGAGGAAATCGTGGGCGATATCGCCGACGAGCATGATGAGGTCGTCCCCACCCTCAAGCTGGACGGCAACAGCTATGTCACCGACGCGCGCATGGACCTGGACGATTTCCGCAACCAGACCGGCCACGACCTGATGGTGGAAGACGGCGATGAGGCGCGTGATATCGACAGTTTGGGCGGGCTGGTGACCTCGCTGCTGGGACGGGTGCCGCAGCGCGGCGAGATCGTACCCCATCCCGACGGTACCGAATTCCAGGTGATGGAAGCCGATCCGCGCCGGGTGAAGAGGCTGCGCGTGACCTTGCCGAAATCCCGCGCCACGGAATGACGTTTTTGCTTCGGTCAGGCGAATGCATTCGCAGGCTGGCCGGCTGGCGCGGATTGCTGCTGGCCTTTGCCGCGGGCGCAGGCTCGGCATGCGCTTTCGCGCCGCTGGAATTTTTTCCCGCCCTGCTTGTGGGCTATGCGCTGCTGGTGCCGTTGCTGGATGGCGCGGCGGATGCGCCAAACCCGGTGCGCCGCGCCGCCGCCCTGGGCTGGGCCTTTTATTGCGGCCAGTTCCTGACCGGCTGGCACTGGCTGGTTTATCCCTTCCTGATCTATCCCGACGTCAATCTCTGGCAGCTGCCCCTGGCCAGCCTGCTGCCGGCCGGAGTGGCGCTGTTCGGCGCCCTGGCCTGCGGTCTGGCCATGCGGCTGCGGCGGCAAGGGGCGGGGCGCATCCTGGTCCTGGCTGTCCTGCTGGCGTTGTCGGAATGGCTGCGCGGCCATCTCTTCACCGGCTTTCCGTGGAACTTGTCCGCCTATGGCTGGGGTGCGTCCCTGGCTATCCTGCAAGCGGCAAGCTTGATCGGGGCCTATGGGCTTTCGTTCCTGACCATTTTGCTGGGCGCCTCCTTGGCGGAACTTTTTTCGCGCCGCTGGCATCTGCCGGCAGCGATGTTTCTGCTTTTCGCCGCGCTTTGGGCCTATGGCGCCAATCGCCTGTCTACACCCATAGAGGATGTCCCCGGTGTAAGCGTCAGGCTGGTACAACCCAATATTCCGCAAGCCGAAAAATATGTGCGCGATCTGGTGCCGCGCAATTGGCGGCGATTGATGGACCTTTCGATTCAGCCGCCGGCGCCGGATCAAAAAACTCCCACCCATATCGTTTGGCCCGAAGCCGCCACCGGATTTCCCCTGGCCCGATCAGAGGAGGCGTTGAATCAAATCGCGCAACTGACCACGCGTGGACAAAGCTTGATGACCGGCTCCGACCGCATTGTGCCGGGCACCAGAAATGTCACCGCCTACAACAGCCTTTATCTGTTTAGGCCAGGCCGGCGCACGCCGGATGTGTACGACAAGTTTCATCTGGTGCCGTTCGGCGAGTATCTGCCCTTCACGCGCCTGCTCAATGCCATCGGCTTGCGCCAGCTCACTGTCGGTTCCGGATTCGCGGCGGGCGATGGTCCGCATGTGCTGGATGCCGCGCCGCCGGTCGCGCCTTTGATCTGCTATGAGGTGATATTTCCGCACGCTGTTATTGACCCAAATGGTCCGCGCCCAAGCTGGTTCGTCAATATCACCGACGATTCCTGGTTTGGGCCTTGGGCCGGTCCACGGCAGCATTTGCTGATCGCGCGGGTGCGCGCCATCGAAGAAGGCATTCCCATCGCGCGCGCCGCCAATACCGGAATCAGCGCGATGATCGATCCGCTCGGTCGTGTGCGCGCCAAGCGCGATCTTAACGAAATGGGCATAGTCGACGCGGTCTTGCCCAAAGCGTTTACACCACCGCTATATGCGCGATTTGGCGACCTTATTTTTCTGATATTTTTAGGTATAGCGATCTTAACCGTTTCATTTCAGAGCAGGCCGCGAAATAGCCGAAATTAGTTGTTTGCGTGGGGCCTCAGATGGGGCAAGTTCCTGCCCGGCAAACAAGTGAGACGCCCGTGTCAATTGCAGCCAAGAAGCAAGCCAACCCCATCGACATTCAAGTCGGAAATCGCGTGCGCATCCGGCGCATGTTGATCGGCATGAGTCAGGAGCGCCTCGGCGATCTGTTGGGCCTTACATTTCAGCAGGTCCAGAAATACGAGAAGGGCGTCAACCGGATCGGCGCGGGCCGGCTCTTTGAAGTCTCGCGCATTCTCAATGTGCCGGTGGATTTCTTTTATGAGGGTGTCAACGATGCCGCGCCGGGCGCCAATGAAACAGACGGCGCGCCGGTGATGGATTTCGTGTCCAGCGGCGAAGGGCTGCAGCTCTCGCTGGCTTTCATGAAGATCAAGGACGCCAAGGTGCGCAAGCGTGTGCTGGACCTGGTCAAGAGTCTTGCCGAGGAAGAAGCCCAGAAGAGCTAGCTCTTCGGGCGCGACGCTTTTTCTTCCAGGCCCGACTGTCCCTCGCGAGCCTTCAGCACCGCATAGACATCTTCGGGCGTGATGCCGCTGGCCGCCCACAACACCGCCAGGTGATACAGAACGTCGGCGGATTCCTTGGCGAGCTCGGTCTTGTCCTTCTGGATGGCCGCAATCACCGCTTCGGTGGCTTCCTCGCCGAACTTCTTGGCGCACTTTTCCACACCCGCCGCCAGCAGCTTGGCGGTGTAGGATTGGGACGGATCAGCGCCCTTGCGGGCGGCGATGGTGGCGAAAAGCTTGTCTAGCGCGTCGGACATGCGGCCCTCTTAGCACAGGCCCGGCGCTAAAGACCAATGCGGGCCCGGATGTCAGCCGGGGTCTCGCCCGCTTCGCGCAGGCTTTGCAGACTGACCGCGCCATCGCGCTTGGAGAATTTCTTGCCCTCCGCATCCAGCACCAGGGAGTGATGGGCATAAGCCGGTTCGGGCAGCTTGAGCAAAGCCTGCAACAGCCGCTGGATATGGGTGGCCGACAGCAGATCCTCGCCGCGGGTCACCAGGCTGACTTGTTGATGGGCGTCATCCACCACCACCGCCAGATGATAGGAGGTCGGCAGGTCCTTGCGGGCAATCACGATGTCACCGAAACAGAAGGGATCCACCGCATGGGTATGGCCTTGTTCGCGGAAGGTCAGCGGCCCGGTCAGCGTCGCCGCCTTGGCCACATCCAGCCGCAAGGCATAGGATTCGCCGCTCCCGATCCGCCGCGCCCCTTCTTCCGCCGGCAGGGCATGGCAGGTGCCGGGATATTTCGGGCCCGGCGGCGGAGCCGCCAAATCATTTAAGGCAGGACCGTGTTGGGCCTCGCCCGCCCGCGCGATCTCGGCGGCGATTTCGGCGCGGGTGCAGAAACAGGGATAGACCAGGCCGCGCGCCTTCAAATTTACCAGCGCCTCGGCATAGGCGCCCATACGGGTGGATTGGCGCAAGGACGGTTCGTCCCAGGACAGGCCCAGCCATTTCAGGTCATAGAAAATCGCCTGGATGAACTTGTCGCGCGAGCGGCCCTTGTCGATGTCCTCGATCCGCAGCAGGAAATCGTCACCGCTTTCGTAAGCGGTGATGGCGGCATAGGCATGACCCAGATGCAGCAGCCCGGTTGGACTGGGTGCGAACCTTGTGACAATCATGAGGGGAATCTAACGCATAGTTGTGTACATGCCACTTTCTGGTCCGACCTTACCGCCCGCGCGCGGCCCCGCCACCCATCTGGTGGTGCTGGTGCATGGCTATGGCGCCGATGGTCAGGACCTGATCGGGCTGGCGGAGCATTGGCGGGGCCTGCTGCCGACCGTGGCCTTTGCCGCCCCCAATGCGCCGACGCGTGTGCCGGGCAGCCCCGGCTATCAGTGGTTTCCCATCTCCCGCATCGACCCGCATGAGATGCAGAAGGGTGTCGAAGTCGCCGGCCCGGTGCTGGACGAATATCTGGATGCCGAACTGGCCCGATTGGGTTTGCCGCCTGAGCGGCTGGCCCTGGCGGGCTTTTCGCAAGGCACCATGCTGTCCCTGCATCTGGGGCTGCGCCGCAAGATCAAGCCGGCGGCGATTGTGGGCTTTTCCGGTCTGCTTCCGGGTGCGCCGCCCGGCGGGGAATTTCCGCCCATCCTGCTCACCCATGGCGACAGCGATTCCGTGATCCCGCCCCAGGCCATGTTCATGGCGGCCAATCAGCTGGGGCTGGCGGGGGCCCGGGTGCAATGGCACCTGGCCCGCGGCATGGGCCATGGCATCGATCCCGAAGGATTAATGATGGCGGGTCAGTTTCTGAATTTGGCCTTTTCCGGCTTGTTGAAAACCGGCGGCGAGGCGGCTTGCGTCTACAAACCGTCATGACGAATCGGCTAAGGTCTTGAGCAATCGCGGGTTCAAGCCCTAGACTTCGGCCCGAGCTTGGCAACAAGGGGAACTGCTTTCACAGGATTTCTTCCGTGCTAGCCGCCGCTGCCCTCTCCCGGCCCGTGCCGCATTGCCCGGCGCTGGTGCTGAATGCCGATCATCGCCCCTTAAGCTATTACCCGCTCTCGCTTTGGTCCTGGCAGGACACTATCAAGGCGGTGTTCCTGGACCGGGTGAATATCCTGGAAGAATATGATCGGGTGGTGCATTCGGCCCGCTTTGAGATGCGGCTGCCGTCGGTGGTCTCGCTCAAGACCTATATCCGTCCCGCGCGCCGCCCCGCCTTCACCCGGTTCAATGTTTTTCTGCGCGACCAGTTCGAATGCCAATATTGCGGCGATCCCAAAGACCTGACTTTCGATCATGTGATTCCGCGCAGCAAAGGCGGCCGCACCACCTGGGAAAATGTCGTCACCGCCTGCAGCCCCTGCAATCTCACCAAGGGCGGGCGCATGCCCAACCATGCCAAGATGCATCCGCGCATCCGCCCGCATCAGCCCACGGTCAATGAATTGCGTGAGCATGGGCGCCGCTTTCCGCCGAATTATCTGCACGAATCCTGGGCCGATTATTTATACTGGGACAGTGAACTAGAACCCTAGGGCGCGGGCCTTTTGCGTCGTGGGTTCGTCGGCCGTGCTCACGTACTCTGGGTACGCTCCGCGCGGCCTCCTGCCCACGCCGCAAAATTCCTCGCGCCGGGCAGATTCAGATTCTTTCTGAAAGTTTGATCGCTATACGACAACCAGCTTTTATGGTCTCGCTCAGCAGCTTGTAACCAGGCGCCTGCTCGGCGCCTTGCGCCAGGGCCGTTTCGCGATGGGCCGCCTCGTCGGCGCGGAAGTCCTCCACCGCCGCTTTCAAGGCCGGGTCCTTGTCTTTCAAGGCTTCGACCTGCGCCGCATAATGTTCGTCGATCACTTCTTCCACCGCGGCGGTGCAGGCAAAGGCCGCCTTTTCGCCCAGCGCGGCGGTGGCCGCTCCCAACGCAAAGCCTGCGATACGCCATACCGGCTCCAGCGCGGTGGGCCGCACCTTTCGCTCATTCACCAGCCGGTCGAAGGCCTTAAGGTGGCGCTGTTCCTGCTCGGCCATATGCTGAATGGTTTGGACACTGGCGCCCGTGCCCTTGCGGCGCTTCAACACGGCAAGCTGGCCTTCGTAAATCCGCACCGCGCCATATTCCCCGGCGTGATCCACCCGGATCATGGATTCGATATCCACCGGGGAGCCGGGCGCAGATGGTTTGGGTTTACGCGGCATGATTGCGTCTCAGCAGAACGAGGCCGGCTCCTGCGATCAGAAAGGCACAGATGGCATTATAGGCGGCCAGCGACAGGCCGAACAGGCTCCAGGTCACGGCATTGCAGCTGATCTCGGGATCGGGCGCGCCCGAGCCCATCACATAAGCCTTCGCGACCGTGCAAGCGCCGGGTCCGGGCAAGAGGCCCATTTGCATCCCGGTCTGGTAGGCGCCGATCAAGCCGGATACCGCGACCAGCAGGATCGTCATCACCACAACCAGGCGCGTATTTGGAATCAGGAAGCTCAGGGCGATCAACGCCGCGGTGACAAGGGCGACTGCGACAATATTCTGCAACTGCCCGGTGACGATCACCCCAAGGACTGCAACCAGGACAAGAGCGCCGATCGCCAACAACCGGCTGTTCCATTTCCAGACAGATGTGCCGACAAGTGCGATGGCGGCGGCCGCGAAATAGGGCCAACGTTGCCAGTGACACATTTCGCATGGCGGCAGATGCGCCAGATATTGAAAGCCCAATGCGCCGAGCAGCAAAGCCGACGAACCGGTGCCCATCATTTTTGCAATCTGGTCATCACGAATCATGACGGGAATAATTCTTTCGACAGACCGGCGAAACGGGCTACATATATCGCCTATCCGCACAGCCTAGGCAAACCACGCGTGTTTTTTAAGAAAATTCAATCTCCACGGCATGAGCTGCTCAAAATCGACGGCCGGATGCTGGAAGTGCGCGTTCGCCTCAATCCCCGCGCCAGGCGGATGATCGTCAAGGTCAATCCCGCCACCGGCGAGATCAGCGTCACCGCGCCGTCGCGCCGGGGGCTGGCGCATGCCTTGGATTTTGCGCGCGGCGAAAAAGAATGGATCGCCGGTCAATTGGCCAAGGCGCCGGGACCGGTCGGTCTGGCGGCAGGCGCAACCATTCCTTTCCGCGGCACGCCCCACGAAATTCGCGGCCTTGCCAAAGGGCCCGCGCCGGTCTGGACGGAAGACGGTGTCATCTGGGTCAGCGGCGGCGAGACGCATGCGCCGCGCCGGGTGCTGGATTTTCTCAAACAGCAGGCGCGCAAGGCGTTCGAAGTGCGGGCGCTGGATCACGCCGCGCGGCTCGGGGTCAAACCGTCGCGCATCACGGTGCGTGACACGGCCAGCCGCTGGGGTTCCTGCTCTTCGGCCCGTTCGCTGTCTTTTTCGTGGCGGCTGATCATGGCGCCGGATTTTGTGCTGGATTATGTGGTGGCGCATGAAGTGGCGCATTTGCGGGAGATGAACCACAGCCCGCGTTTCTGGGCGCATGTCAAAAGCCTGGTGCCCGACATGGAAGGGCCGCAGGATTGGCTGAAGACCCATGGCCGCGATTTGCAGCGCTACGGTATCGGATCCTGATAACCGGGAATCTCGAGCGCCGCACATCGCGGCGCGACGATCAGCATCCGACAGCTTCCTTCGCCCTTCGTGCGAAGCACGGGAAGGGGGAAGGTGTCGCAGCGAAGTGTTTGCGATGCAAACCTGAGCTGTGACGGATGGGGGTCGACAAATTACGTTCCGCCGAAGATTCCGTTCAGCAGTTTTTGCAGCGTATCCGGCTCGTCATCCTCGGATGCGGGCGGCGTCTGCTCCACCGCGTCCGGCAATTGCGCCGACGCCACCACATTGCCGCCGGCCAGGGGGCGCACCGGCATGGTTTCTTCCGCCTCGCTCATGAAGACATGGAAAATGCGCGCGGGCAGGGTGCCGCCCGTGGCCTTGCGCATCGGGCTGTTATTGTCGTTGCCGATCCACACGCCGCAAACCAGATCGGCGGTGAAGCCGACAAACCAGGC